>JBCNPG010000225.1:0-5647 GCA_039593445.1 Pedobacter sp. | reverse complement strand
ATCAGTAAGGCTCAAAGTGAATATCCCTGTTCTTATTGTTCGTTAACTGCTAAAATAGGCAAGCACTTTTTTGAGTTCGGTGGCATTCATAAATTCTTCGTGCTGGAAGCAGATTTGATTGTTTGCGTCCAGTATGGTTAAAAACGGATAAGCTAACTGCTTTTTATCCGGCATTAAGGCTATCGCCAATTCATGGATGCCTTTGCTGGCTTTGAATACAAAAGTATGCCCACGGTAGCGAATTGGCAATTGTTCTTCCGCATTTAAGGCAATCCAATGATAGTTTTGCTCAAGTTGCCGTTGTATATCGGTTTTGCCAAACACTTGCTGCTCCATAGCCTTGCAATAGCTGCACCAATTCGTATAGACAAACACAAACACCTTGCGCTTTTCGGTCTGTTGCAAACTGTCGAGTTGCTTGAAACCAAAAAACCGCGATTGAGCCTTCACAAGTCCATGGAAAAGGAAAACCATCAATATCAACAGCAGTTTTTTCATGGCTAGTTAATGGTTAGGCGAATGCCCAAAAACCCTCGGATTCCCTGGTTTGGGGCATAAACGTAATTAGGATCGAAGCTTAGGGCATAAGGATTTTCGGCTGTGGCCAATATTTGCCCGTTGGCACCAAACTGTACATTTTTGTCAAAAGGATCATAGGCCCGCGCAATGATAAACGGCGTTCCCTTGTTTGGCGTAAAATCCAAGAGATTTTTAATGCCCCCGTAAATCTCCAATCGCTTAAAGCCACTGTAAGTAAATTGGATGTTCTGGATGCTCCATGTTGGCGAAAAAGGCCTCCGCGGATCCAGACTGCCCAACAAAGGCAAACGCATTGGCCCATATACATTGCCCGTATAATCAATGGCCAAATGCATTTTATCGATCCGATAAGACAATGCCCAGTTACCCGAAAACTTTTCGGTTAAAAGTTGCTGTTTTTTGATGCCGTCTTCTGTCAGGCTTACATCTTGGTAAGTTATTCCAATATTTGCCTTTAAACCATTAGCCAAGGACATATCTGTATTAACGGTTAAACCTTTGCTCACGGCATGGCCATTCAGGTTATTGTAGATGATCTGGTTTGGATTGGCTTCAAAATCGCCAACGATACGGTTATTGAAATAGGTATAAAAAGCAGAAAAATCAAAGCCAAAAAACGAGCCATTGTCCAAATAGACCTTGGTTAAATAGTTAAGGTTAACGTTATAGGTACGTTCGGGCTTTAATTGGTTGCGCACCACCACTTCTCGGGCTCCGGTCAAGGCGGCATGATCTTCGGTAAACAGGTTAACCACCCTAAAGCCTGTTCCTGCATTGAGCCTGACGATGCTTTTTTCGTCGAGGCTCCATTTATAAGCCAACCTTGGAGTCAAAATATGGCCATGTATCGAATTGTAATCGTATCTCAAGCCAAGCAGCAGCGAGTGGGCCTTACTCAGTTTCAGTTCATCTTGTGCGAACAGACCTGGCAAAAACGTACGCTCTGGCTGGTTTTGCTGGTTAACCAAATCGGCAGATGCCGTTGCTGGCGTATTGTCGTCGTAAAAGGTATAGCGCAAAGCCGAACCGAACAACAAATCATGCCTTCCAATTTTCTTATCCCAGGTCAGTTGGCTGAAAGCTATTTTTTGCTGCGCAAGGTAAGGCACATAACCATACCTGCTATCCTGGTCGTGATGGGTTAAGGAAAAAGCCAAAAAGAGTTTCTCTTTCACCGGCAGTTGATAATTGCCGATCAATTCGAATCTTTTGGTGTAGATGCTTTCGCCGTAGACCTCATTTCCGCCGCGGTACGATTTGTTCCATTGCATTGCTCCGCCCCACCTGTCTTCATACAAAAAACGGCCAGCCAACGAAAACAGCCTATTGTTTTTACGGTCGATATTCCATTTCTGAAACAACGAAATCCGATCTTGCAAGGTTAGATCCGTAAATCCGTCATGGTTATGGTCTATCTTGTTTTGAAAATTGAAATAATTAATACCGGTAAGTACGGCAATCTTTGGCGAAACATTCACCTTAAAACCCAAATCCGCATTGTATTCGCCGTAACCTGTAGCCATGGCATCGGCCGAGAGCAAAGCTGCATTTTGTACCTTTTTGGTAATGATATTGATCAAGCCTCCTACCGCCTCGCTTCCATAGAGTGAGGAAGCGGGTCCCTTAACTACCTCAATGCGTTCTACCAAGGCATTCGGAATACCCGAAAGGCCGTAAACCGTTGACAAGCTGCTCACGATCGGCATGCCATCTATCAATACCATTGTATAAGGTCCTTCTAGCCCATTAATATGGATGTCGCCGGTATTGCAAATATTGCAATTGAGCTGTGGCCTTACGCCATTTACATGCTGCAGGGCATCGAAAATGCTTGGTGTAGGATTTTTCTTGAAAAACTGTGCCGTATAAATCTCTACTGGCACCGGGCTTTCCAATCTTTTGATTTCTTTTTGCGTACCCGTAATCACTACTTCATTCAATCTCTCATCGATGGCCTCTAAATCAACGGGCATCAGCAAGGTGTCTTTTTGCAACTGAACTTGAACAGACAACGTTTTATAGCCCATGGCATTAACCTTAAGCATATAGTTGCCAGGTTTCAGGTTTGCCAACACAAAACCACCTAAACTGTCGGTAACTGCGCCAATACCGGTCCCTACCAATTGTACGCTTGCCTTAAATACAGGGTCTTTGCCGTCGCGTACTTTGCCGCTTAGTTTAAGTTGTTGTGCCTGCACTTCTATAAAGAGGAAAATAAATAAAGCAGGAAGGATAATTCTTTTCATGTCCAAATATTAGTCTTGCAAAAATATAAATTTAGATTAATCTAAAAAATAAATCTAGAATAACATATTTATAAATTTCGACAAGACTTAACCAACTATTTCCGGAAAAGGATTTCCAAAGGCGACGGCATTCCTGCAATTGTTTGCTTGCTCAACGACAACAAATGTGGATTTTAGCAAAGAAATACCGATATTTGCTAACATGTCAAAAGATATACAGATCAAAAACAAAAGGGCTTATTTCGATTACCACATCCTGGAAAGCTTTGTAGCGGGCATTGCCTTGCTGGGCACCGAGATCAAATCGATAAGACAGGGCAAGGCCAACATGACCGATGCTTTCTGTATGTTTATTGGCGATAATCTTTACGTGAGGAACCTCCACATATCCGAATACAGCCACAGTTCTTTTTACCATCACGATATTAAAAGAGACCGGGTTTTGCTCCTACAAAAAAGAGAGCTTAAAAAGCTGAGGGTTAAGGGCGAAGAAAAAGGCTATACTATTGTGCCTTTGCGCATTTTCACCAACGAAAGAGGATTTGCCAAGATGGAAATCGCCTTGGCACAGGGTAAGAAGGAATTCGACAAACGCGACAGCATCAAAGAGCGTGAAAGCAAACGTGAAATGGATCGGGCGCTGAAGTTTTAGCAGTGGGTTTAAAACTCTGACCGTTTAACAAGCCAACGATCTACCAGGCCTGATCGCCCACCAGGGGCACAAAACGGAAGGTATCTAATTCAATTTTATCGTAGTCGTTTTCACTTACGCGGATTACCGTGAGCATTTTCTGCGATTTTTCGTCGCCTACCGGAATAACTAGGATACCTCCTATTTTCAGCTGTTTCAAGAGCAGTTCGGGCACAAAAGGCGCACCAGCGGTAACGATAATCTTGTCGTAAGGGGCATGTTCTTCAATTCCTTTCGAACCGTCGCCCAAAAAGAAATTGGCCTTATAGCCCATGCCCGGCAACACCTTAATGGTATGTGCATACAGATTAGCCTGACGTTCGATGGTATAAACTTTGGCCCCTAGCTCCATCAAGATGCAGGTCTGGTAGCCAGAGCCGGTTCCGATTTCCAACACTTTATCGCCTTTTTGGATATGCAGCAATTCGGTTTGGTAAGCCACGGTATAAGGTTGCGAAATGGTTTGTCCATCGCCTATCGGAAAAGCAATGTCCTTATAGGCCTGGTTCCAAAAAGTTTCGTCGAAGAAGAAATGGCGAGGCACTTTGCCAATGGCTTTGAGCACGCGCTCATCACTGATGCCTCTTTCCCTCAGTAATACAACCAGTTTTTTTCTTGCTCCCTGTTCTCGGTAATTATCTACAAACTTGTACGCCATCTTACCCCAAAAATACTGGTTTAAACAATAAATCGGGTTATTTTTATTTAAAGGAGCTGATTGTTTGCCGATAACCAGCACAAAATCAATCCCAAAAATTATCCACAAAACCATTGGCCCTAAAAAATATGTTCAAACGGTTGCGGAAGTACTGGTAAATTGTCAAATAATTTTTACTTTTGAACCTGATATATATTCCTATTACAGTATGAAAAGATTTCTGGCGAGTGTTTTTTGTTTATTGGTTTCATCAGTTGCTTTTGCACAGTTAGACGGCAACTACAACTATAGCATCGGACTGCGTGGCTATAGCTTGATGCAGATGCCTAAAATCTTGAACCAAACCAACTCGCAAGACTATACCCATACTTATGCCAACGGAATAATCATCAAATTTAACGACAACCAGATCGGCTATCGACTGAGCGGAAACTATTTCAGAAACAACGTTACCTTTTTCAACCAGTGTACCAACTGTGAGATCGCCACTGGAAAGGCAACCGACTATTCGTTTAAACTAGGCTTTGAAAAAAGCATCAACTATGCCAGGATCCAGCCCTACTTTGGTTTGGATGCGGGTTTCCGTGCGAACCGTTTTACCGGAGAAATCAAAAGCAACAATGTAAAAAGCAGCAACATGCCTTATGTTGCCGATGCAGAAAAAACCGGATTTGTTGTTGCTCCGGTGCTGGGCATCAAATTAAATCCAATCAGAAACATCTCTGTTTTTGCCGAAACAAGCTTGGATTTCTACTATTCATACGAGCGACAAGAAACTACCCAGCAAGACGCAGGCAATACCCGTACTTTTGTAAAATACAACAAATGGGAGTTCTTGCTTAATCCTGTCTCCATAGGATTGCAGGTTCACCTGATTGGGCGAAATTAATAAGGATCAACGTCGATCTGCGTAATTACGCTCTTGAAGTCTTTTTGGGCGTTGAAATCCCTGATGGTATCTTTTAAAATGGTTTTTACCTTTTGTACGGGTGCCGTTTTCTCTATTTTGATGATAATCTGCTTGATGTAATAGTTTCTGATACGAGCTACCAATGGCTGTTCTGGCCCCAATATCCTATTGCCCAGCTGTTGCCTCAACGCATTGGCCAACTGGTTGGCAGCCAAGTTAAGCACATTCGCATCCTTATGTTTTACATTGACAAAAATCAAGCGGGTAAATGGCGGGTAATTGAACTGTTTGCGCTCTTCCATTTCGTCGGCATACATTTGCAGGTAGTTGTTTTCCATCACCTGTTTAATGATGCGATGCGAATCATCGTAGGCCTGGATGCAGACTTTCCCCTGCTTATCCCTTCTTCCAGCTCTGCCGGCTACTTGGGCTAGCAATTGGTAGCTCCGCTCAAAGGCCCTAAAATCGGGATAGTTGAGCAAAGTATCGGCATTGATGACCCCAATGAGGCTTACATTGTCGAAGTCAAGTCCTTTAGCCACCATCTGCGTTCCAATCAGTACTTGCGTTTTTTTATCCTGAAAATCGGAGATGATTTGTTG
>JBCNPG010000224.1:0-5687 GCA_039593445.1 Pedobacter sp. | reverse complement strand
GGCAGTTTACATGCGATGGCACAGAACATATCGCAACAAGAAAAAAACATCCGGAAATTTATCCAGGTATGGGGATTGATTAAGTATAAATCGCCACGGGGCGTTACTGGAGCGTTTGACGCCAATCAGGTTTTTCTGGCAAACATTGCCTCGATAGGCCAAGCAGACGAAGCCTCTTGCAATGAACAGCTGTTGGCCCTGTTAAACGCAAATATAGCGGATGTGGCGAAGCCAAGCCAACCTGCCGAGAAAGCCTTGTATCTTCATCAAAATCTGGATTATGGCTGGATCAGGGCTTATCCCAAAAACCTGCAGCCAGCATTGAAATTGCTAGCAGATTATCGTCATACAACTGGCAGGCACCATTACATTTCTTCAACGGGCAAAAATGATGGATTGGTGCCCAACGAGGCTACTTATGCCGACTATGACTTTAAAGATGAAGCCATGAATTTGCTGGCGATGGCCAAAGCTTGGAACGCGATTGAATACCTGTTTCCCTACAAATATGTAATCGGTAAAAACTGGCAGGCCATATTGACCGAATCCATTCCGATGTTTAAGGCTGTTGCTTCGAGAATGGATTATGAGAAAGCAGTGCTGACACTCGAAAATGCCATTAACGATACCCATGCAGCTGGTATTTTAAGCCAGTTGAAAACCATGCCCCAAATTTTTAAGCTGGTGTATTATCCGCCGTTCGACTATGAGGTAAACCGTTGGCAAATTGTGGTGAAGAACTTTCTGAACGATTCGCTGGCCCAGGTTTCGGACCTTAAAAAAGGCGACCAGATTTTAGCCATTAACGGTATCAACATCAAGCAATGGCTCAAAACACGTAGTGCCTTGTTGCCTGCTTCAAACGACGCCGTAAAACAGCGCCACCTATCAACCGACTATAAGGGAAGGGCTTTTGCTTTCGCCGATTTGCCTGCCAAAACCCTGACGGTAAAAGTACGCAGGGGCAACAGGCTGATGAACCTGCAATTGGAAATGCTCGAGCGAGGCAATGCAAAACAGGTAGCGCTGATTAATGCTTATTTCAGGGCGAAATATAACGCTGAGCAGGCTTGGAAAGGTTATGAAGAAATTGACAGCCAAATTGCCTTGATCAGGGCTGGGCGCTTTTATGAAACGAGCTTGCCACCAGATGAGGAGGCTGAAATAGCCTTTTCCGAACGGTTAAAAAGCAAAAAAGCCGTCATTTTTGATATGCGCGAATACCCGCAGGCTCCCGGACTGTTTTATTATTATTTGCCAAGAGCTTTGGGTAAGGCGCCATTTAATTTTGGCCGCTACTATCGCGCTTCATTGCAAAGCCCCGGGGCATTCGTAAGCCAAGAGGAAGTGGAAACTTTCATGAGTAAAGACATTAAGCCTATAGGCGATGCGTACAAGGGCAAAATCATTATCCTGACCAGTCAGAATACACAAAGCATGGGCGAGTGGTTTACCATGATGCTGAGACAGTTCAATCAAAATACAGTGGTGATTGGCAGCCAAACCGCTGGTGCCGATGGCGACGAAAAGCAATTGAATTTGCCGGGTGGCTATCAGTTTATCTTTACGGGCAACGGTATTTTTTACCCAAATGGAAAGGAAACGCAAAGGATAGGCATTATTCCCGATATCGAATTTAAACCAACAGCTAGCGAGATCGCTTCAGGGGTAGATGTACAGCTGCAAAAGGCCATCAGCTACATCAACAAAAAATCTTAAACACAAATGATACCTTTGGAGCTAGCCTAGAATCTGGGCTAGCTTTTCTTGCATGCCCCAAATGCCCAACAAGCCGCCGGTGTGGATCGCCAGTATTTTCTCATCTTTTTTAAAGAAATCCTTGCCGGCTAAATCGTTGATGGCAAAGAAAAGCTTAGCCGTATAAACCGGATCTACCAACAAACCCGTTTTATTCACAAAAGTAGCCATGAACTTTAGGAGCTGAGGCGTAGTTTTGGCATAGCCACCAAAATGGTAGTCGGTATGGAGCCTAAGCTGATTTAAATTGGGTTCGTATCTGGCCATTTCATCGGCAATAAACTCACCATTTTTAAGGACAGGTACCACATGTAGCTGCGTAGGCAGTTTTAGCGCATGAATACCCTGCAACAACCCTGCTGCGGTAGTGCCGGTTCCGGCTGCGCAAAATATATGGTCGTAGGTTACGGGCAGCTCATGGATGATGGCCGCGCAACCCCGTACAGCTTCGGCACTGGCGCCGCCCTCGTCGATAAAATAAGCCGTTTCATGATGGGCAAAGTGCTTATTGAACAGGCTTTGTTTGTCCTTATAGCTTGTGCGGTCAACAAAAATCAGCTGCATGCCAAACAACTTGCACAACAAGAGCATTTCGTTTGCTGCCGCCTCGCCCCGTACAAAGGCTGTTGCTTGCAGGCCGTACCTTGACGCTGCAGCGGCGGTAGCTACCAGGTGGTTTGAATAGGCCCCGCCAAAGGTTACCAGATGGTTTTTTTTCCGTTGCTGGGCATCGGCCAGGAGGTACTGCAGTTTGCGCCACTTGTTGCCAGAAATATAGGGATCGATGAGGTCGTCGCGCTTTACCCAAACTGGGTTGAGGTGCTCAAAATTAATGGCTTGAACTGGACTGTAAATCTGCATAACAAAAAAGCTCCTCCAAAGAGAAGCTTTTTTATCGAGGTTTTAAAATTTTAGGTTATTTGCCAAAGCCAAAGCCTATACCTGCGTTTACATAGTCGTACTTGGCTGCGGTATAAGAGCCATAAACCCTGAAAAAGGCCAGATTAAGCTGAAAACCTACTGAAGCCCTAAACCCATCTAAGTTGTTCTTGATGGAAATAGGATCGGTATAGGTAGTGGTTTGATTTGGATTGAGCGTTGTCGGGGTAGAAAATTCGTAATTGCCCAAGGCTTTCAGGCTAGATGAAGAACTGTTATAGCCTAGGCTGGCAAAAGGAGTAAAGAACAAAAGCTTTTTAGAGATAATGGCTTCGCTATTAAAGCCGTTAACCTTGATGTCGAGCTCTTGGTTAGAATTCTGTGCATTGGTATTTACATGCAATGGCAAGCTGTAGTTTAGGCGGGTAAAGCCCAAAGCAACGGCAATGTCGAAAGGCATTATTTTTTGGGCTTTGCCCATGATGAGCGGAAACAGCTCTACTTTGGCACCTGCACCAAATAGGTCGATTTTTCCGGCATCGCTGCCCAATTTAATTTTGGGTACATAACGCAAGGAAACATCGATGTTTTTAGGCAAGCCCATGGTCAGCTGTATTTGTGGCGAAGGCACAAAATGGATGCCTGAACCTTGTGGCAGCTTAAAGGTTTGACCGGTTGGTGTTCCATTCGAATATAGCTGCATGGTAGCACCTTGGCTGTCGTCGCCAAAAGCGGTAGGACCTGTACTAGGGCCTCCTGCAAGTGGTTTGATGTTCTTTAAACCCAGTGTATTCACATCGTAGCTGCGGTCGGCCGTAGGCACAAAAGCCGCTGTGGCGGTAATGCGCAGGTCGAAGCGCAAAAATCCTTTGCTCTTGGCGGTGGTGTTCCAGCCCGAATTGAGGCCTACGCCCAAGCCTTTGAACAGCGGATTCATGTAAGCGTTGATAAGCTTGGTTGCATCTTCGGGCCCCGATTTAAATAAGCCTTCTACATCTTGTTGGGCCAATAGCCTCACTGGAAATAAAAATGCGCTTAGGATAAATAGAATCTTAAGCGCAGCTAATTTTGTTTTCATTTTTTCTCTATCTGTTTGGTTTTAAGGCCGAAAGTATATCTTTCTTATCAGATAAGGAAAAAAGTTTAAAATAATCTTCACATTTTGAGTAAAATTTTTCATACGCCCGCCTATTAGTTCAAGTTTTACAACGATGAGTTAACAAATAGCGAGCCAATTTGTTTTTTTCGAGATTATCAAATTGTTAATCCTATTTTTGCACCATGGAGAACCATCAAATTGAGCAGGAAGAAGAGCAGGACCTATTTGAGCATTTTAATATTGTTGTTGATAAAGGACAGTCGTTGTTGCGAATTGACAAGTTTTTGATGCACCGGATAGAGAATGCCTCGCGCAACCGCATTCAGAATGCCATTGATGCCGGTAACGTTCTGGTGAATAAAAAAACGGTCAAATCGAGCTATAAAGTGAAGCCTTTCGACGAGATTTCCATCGTGTTTGCCCATCCGCCCCGCGATACCGAAGTTTATCCAGAAAATATTCCGCTGGATATTGTTTATGAAGACGACGATTTGCTCGTGGTAAACAAACCTGCCGGCATGGTTGTACACCCCGGCTTTAACAATTACACTGGCACCCTGGTCAATGCCCTGGCCTATCATTTTGAGCAATTACCCACCTTGCCTGGCAACGACGGCAGGCCCGGACTGGTACACCGCATTGATAAAGATACTTCCGGCCTTTTGCTCATCAGCAAGAACGAAATAACCATGACCAAGCTGGCCAAGCAGTTTTTCGACCATAGCATTACGCGTAAGTACATTGCCCTGGCCTGGGGCGATATTGAAAAGGATGGCAGGATAGAAGGCTACATTGGCCGAAGCCTGAAGAACAGGATCGTGATGGACATGTACGATGACGAGGAGAAGGGCAAGTGGTCGGTTACCAATTATACGGTGCTCGAACGCTTGGGCTATGTTACGCTGATCAGTTGCCAGTTAGAAACGGGACGTACGCACCAGATCAGGGCGCATATGCAACACATTGGCCATCCGCTGTTTAGCGATGCCAATTATGGCGGCGATAAGATTTTGAAGGGAACTACGTTTAACAAATACAAGCAGTTTGTGGCCAATTGCTTTGAAATCATGCCACGTCAGGCCCTGCATGCGCAAACTTTGGGTTTCATCCATCCCAGCACCCAAAAGTATATGGAGTTTGAAGCGCCTTTGCCGGCCGACTTCGATGCTGTTTTAACCAAATGGCGTAATTACGCCCAACAAGATTAAGCCATGATATCGCCTTATATTTTGCATAACGATGAATTTTTTGCTGCCGATGAGCCGATCATCAAAGCCAGCAACCGCGCATTCAAGTTTGGCGATGGCTTGTTCGAATCGATGCGCATGTGCAATGGCAAGCTCCAATTTGCGGCATTGCACGCCGATAGGTTAAGGGCCGGCATGAAAGCCTTGAAAATGGAGGGCCATGCTTTGCTAGACGATTATTTCCTGAAACAAAAAACGGCCGAACTGCTCAAAAAAAATAAGATCAATGGCAATGCGCGCTTCAGGTTGGCAGTTTACCGCGATGGCGAAGGCCTGTATACGCCACAAAGCAACAAGGCGGGCTATGTACTGGAAGCAATGCCTTTGGAGGGTCCTTTTTACGAACTGAATAAAAAAGGACTGATTATCGATGTGTACGACGAAATTGCCAAACCCATCAATAAATTGGCCAATTATAAAACCAGCAATGCCTTGCTCTATGTCATGGCAGCGCTTTTTCAGAAGCAACATCGGTTAGACGAAACGCTGATCCTGAACCAAAACGGTTTTTTATGCGAAAGCATGAGCTCGAACGTGTTTGTAGTTTACCAAAAACAGATCTACACACCGGCCTTATCAGAAGGCTGTGTGGCGGGCGTAATGCGCAATGTGGTATTGCAGTTGGCCAAAACCCACGAGCTGCCTTTAATTGAGGCACAAATTAGCCCCGAAATTTTAAAGGAAGCCGAAGAAGTATTTGTAAC
>JBCNPG010000223.1:0-5710 GCA_039593445.1 Pedobacter sp. | reverse complement strand
GGCCAGGGCGCGTCGAGCAGCGTGCCGTATTCGTCGGCGTAACCGAGCAGCTTCCACAGTTCGAACGTGAGGTGCGGCACGATTAAACTGCAACATACTTTTGTTGCAGTTTAATGTGCTGTCAGACCCTAAAGCCGTTATCAATACACCAGCCTCGCCCGAAGGCATTTCATTTCCGTACAATAAGACCAACGAATACAATAACGACGAGGTGAAGATCATTTTGCCGAAGGGCACCTTGTACAACGACCTCAACTTCATTTACAAAAAACTGCCTAAGCCAGCACACAATGCATTTTCGGCCGTACACCAGGTACAGAACAGCCAAACGCCCCTGCACACCGGCTTCGAAATCTGGATCAAGGCCGACAGCAGCCTAAGCAAATACCAAAATAAGGCGCTGATTGTAAACACCAACCGCTCATCGCAAGGGGGCTATTTTGAAAACGGCTATGTGAAAGCCACCCCTCGCAGCTTTGGCAGCTTTTTTATTGCCATCGACACCATTCCTCCCACTATCGTTCCCGTAAACATAGCTCCGGGCAAAAATATGTCTGAATTAAGTAAAATGAGCTTCAGGATTAGCGACAACCTTTCCGGAATTAAGAGTTTTAATGGCTATATTGACGGCAAATGGATATTGATGGAATTTGATACCAAAACGGCAAGCCTCTGGCATACTTTCGACGAAAGAACCGCTCCAGGCAAACATAGCTTCGAGTTGCTTGTTGAAGATATGAAAGGCAATAGCAAGCGCTACGCCATCGATTTTACCAGATAACACGTTGACTAATTCGCAGGTTGGCTCATCTTTAAACTGCCAACCGTAAACTGCTAACCGAAAAAGATTAACTATCGACTTAACCCCCTAAAAAATATCAACATGGCATCACTTCAAATTGGAGATCAGGCTCCAGCTTTTAGCTCAAAAGACCAGAACGGAAATACCGTTTCGCTAGAACAGTTTAAAGGACAAAAAGTAGTACTTTATTTTTATCCGAAAGACGATACGCCAGGTTGCACTGCCGAAGCCTGCGATTTCAGGGATAACTACCAAGGATTGAAAGCCAAGGGCATAGAAGTGCTCGGCGTTAGCGTTGACGACGAAAAATCGCATCAGAAATTCATCAATAAGCACGGCCTGCCATTTACGCTACTGGCCGATACCGACAAGGCCATTGTAGAAGCGTATGGCGTTTGGGGCGAAAAAAACATGTACGGCAAAAAATACATGGGCACCAACCGCACCACGTTCATCATTGACGAAGCCGGTAAAATTGAACAGATCATTACCAAGGTAGACACCAAAAGTCCAACGGCCCAAGTACTTGAACTGTTGAACAAATAATAAATTCTACCAATTAGCTAGGGTTTTTAAGTTCAACTTTTTACCTTAGCAACCATAATAACATTACCTTTGTTACCGTAACAATTATACTTTAATGAAACTGTCATGGGCATACGCCAGAAACCATAATGACAATGCCCATGATAGCTTCATAACCGTTAAAAACAATATACTTTAATGAAACATACAATTAGTGAACTAGAAGACATTGCCTCGCAGGTAAGAAGAGATGTGCTGAGAATGGTACATGCCGTTCAATCTGGACACCCGGGCGCCTCGTTAGGCTGCGCCGATTTCTTTACCGCGTTATATTACGAGGTACTGAACCACTCGCCAAAATTCACCATGGATGGTATTGGCGAAGATTTATTTTTCCTCTCAAACGGACATATTTCGCCGGTTTGGTATAGCGTATTGGCAAGATCTGGTTATTTTGAGGTTAGCGAATTGGCTACCTTCAGAAAACTTGACTCTAGGTTACAAGGCCACCCTACTACCCACGAAGGCCTACCAGGCGTACGTGTTGCCTCTGGCTCATTGGGCCAAGGACTTTCTGTAGCCATTGGCGCTGCGCTGACCAAAAAGCTCAATAACGACAAGGGGTTGATCTATACGCTACAGGGCGATGGAGAGCTACAAGAAGGACAAAACTGGGAAGCTTTTATGTTTGCGCCTTTCCACAAGGTAGACAACCTGATTGCCAGCATCGATTATAATGGGCAACAGATTGACGGGCCAACCGAAAAAGTACTTTCATTAGAAAATCTCCAAGCCAAATTCGAAGCTTTTGGCTGGCATGTCATTACCTCCGACGGCAACGATATGGAGCAGATCGTAAAAGCCCTGCACTATGCCAAATCACTTACCGGAAAAGGCAAGCCGATCTTAAACTTGATGAGCACCCAAATGGGCTATGGCGTCGATTTTATGGTGGGCACCCACAAATGGCACGGTTCTGCCCCAAGCGATGCCCAATTGGCAGTAGCTTTATCGCAACTTAAAGAAACCCTTGGAGATTATTAATTCGTATGGCGTATTGAGAAATGTGTATAGAGCTTAAATCACAATACCCAATACGCTGTACCCTATACTTTTTATAATGAAAAAATACACATACACCGAAAAAAAAGATACACGTTCAGGTTTTGGAGCAGGTCTGCACGAAGCCGGCAAACGCAACGAAAACGTAGTTGCCCTTTGTGCCGACTTGAAAGGCTCGCTGAAAATGGACGATTTCGCCAATGATTTTCCTGAGCGATTTGTACAAGTAGGCATCGCCGAAGCCAATATGATGGGGATCGCTGCAGGCATGACCATTGGTGGCAAAATTCCTTTTACAGGTACTTTCGCCAATTTTTCTACCGGTAGGGTTTACGACCAAATTCGCCAATCTATTGCCTATTCGGGTAAAAACGTAAAAATATGTGCTTCGCACGCCGGCCTAACCTTGGGCGAAGATGGTGCCACGCACCAGATCCTGGAAGATATCGGCCTGATGAAGATGTTGCCTGGCATGACCGTGATCAATCCATGCGACTACAACCAAACCAAAGCAGCCACATTGGCCATCATGGAGCATGAGGGTCCGGTTTACCTGCGCTTTGGCCGTCCGGTTATCCCGGTATTCACTCCTGCCGACCAAAAATTCGAAATCGGCAAGGCCTGGATGGTTAATGAAGGTACAGACGTAACCATCATTGCCACCGGACACATGGTTTGGAGAGCAATAGAAGCTGGCGAGAAGCTGGCCGAATTGGGCATCGACGCCGAAATCATCAATATACACACCATTAAGCCCCTCGACGAAGAAGCTATCCTGAAATCGGTAAAGAAAACCGGTTGCGTAGTAACCTGCGAAGAGCATAACAAATATGGAGGCTTGGGCGAAAGCGTTGCCCGTTTGCTTACCACCGAGCTGCCTACGCCACAAGAATTTGTTGCCGTAAACGATAGTTTTGGCGAAAGCGCTACGCCAGATCAGCTGATGACCAAATACAAATTGGATCCTTCAGATATCGTGGCCGCAGCCCAAAAAGTAATGCAAAGAAAAGCCTAGTCACCAAAACCTAGCGAAGGCACAAGGTACATAAAGAAAAAAAATAAGCTTTGTGAACTTTGTGCCTTTGTTGTATATTAAGCCCTTAAACGGCATCAAAAAGCCATCCATCAACTACCCAACAGCATGAAACAGGTTGAAGATTCGGAAATACTGCAAAAGTTTGGCGTAGAAAGGACACGCAACGAGGCTTTCAATCTGCTTCTCCAAAAATACCAGCAAAAAATATACTGGCATATCCGCAGGTTGGTGATAGACCATGACGATGCCGACGACCTGGTTCAGGAATCTTTTGTAAAAGTTTGGAAAAACCTGGGCAACTTCAGGAGCGATTCGCAACTTTATACCTGGATTTACCGCATTGCCACCAACGAATGTATCACCTTCCTGAACAAGAAAAAACTCAAGAACAATGTTTCGTTAGACGATGTGGGCAACGAACTGGCCGAAAGCCTGGCTTCTTCCACCTATTTTGATGGCGACAAAATCCAGCGCAAGCTGCAAGAAGCCGTCCTTAAACTACCAGAAAAACAACGGATTATCTTTAATATGAAATATTTCGACGACATGAAATACGACGAAATATCGGAAGTTTTGGGTACTAGTGTTGGCGCTTTAAAAGCCTCTTTCCATATCGCCGTCAAAAAAATAGAAAGTATTTTATTAAATGAAGATTAAAGCATTAAACCTTTTGCAATAAAAACCATCAATAATACGTGATGAGATAAAAATGAAGAAACCATCATGAGTTTTGCTCGAAACCAACAGCTGCTCGTGAGGCTTCATAACCGAAAAAGACAATGAAAGACAATGAAAATATGGAATGGGAAAAGGAAGCTGCATTTTTAGCCAGCTTGCCAAGAACTACGCCATATCGTGTGCCCGATAATTATTTTGACCATTTGCAATTGCATATCAATCAATCTGTTTTTGTTGATGGCTTGATGCAAAGAGAAGATCAGGGCTTTACCGTTCCGCAAAATTATTTTGAGGACCTGGCATTGCAGATCGAAGACCGCATCGCGACAGAGCAGCTTCGAAAACTGTCGGCAACAGATGGCTTTAAAACTCCAGCAGGTTATTTTGAAAAACTGCAGGCCAATATCTTAAGCCAAACCGTAGCCAGCAAACCGAAACCGAAAACCATCAGGCTGTGGCAGTCTGATTTGATGAAATACGTTTCGGCCGCCTGCTTTATCGTACTAACCGCATCTGGTTTATACCTGAACCAGCAGCATACGCTTAAACAAGACCGCAAAACGGAACTGGCCAACGAACAGATGCTTTATGACATCGACGAAAGCGTGATCATCGAACATTTACAGGAAGGTCAAACCGCCAACGCTTCTGCTTCAGACACAGAAATGGAAAACTATATCCTAAATCATTTTTCATCGAGTGATTTGTCAAATAATTTATAAAAATTAATGATGAGGAATTTAATTATTGCTTTATTGCTCTTGCCAACGCTAGCCTTTGCACAAGGCCCGAGGATGGATGAGAAAATGGAAGCCTACAAAGTAACTTGGCTAACAACCAAACTCGACCTGACGGCCGATGAGGCCAAGATTTTCTGGCCGATCTATAACGATTACACCAGAGAGCAAAGCGCACTGAGAAAGGAGCGCATGCAACAAATAATCAGTTTCAGAAAAATCAAGGAAATAGACGATTTATCTGACACTGAAATCCAAAACCTGATTTTAAACGATTTCGATTTTAGGCAGAAAGACCTCAACATCGAACGTAAGTACTACAACAGGTTCAAATCAAACCTGCCCATCAAGCTCGTTGGCAAGTTTTACCGGGCCCAGGAAGCATTTAAAAAAGAATTGCTGAACAATTATAGAGGGCAAAGGCAATAGAAATGAATGATTTTTCAAAAGAATCCCATGGGTCACCGGTCCATGGGATTTCTTTTTTAACTTAAATGAACTCAGAACGCCGGTCTCTACTTCGGCTACTCTACTAAGTTTTCGTAAAAATACTGCTTTTTCATAACAAAGCACCCTCTGTAACTAAATTTTTAGTAAATATTATTCGGAGGCCGGGAAAGCATTTTTGCGTATTTTTGTTTCATGTTAACACAACGCGAGCTTTTTTTAAAGCACAATGCACAAACTTCGCCTACACCCTTGCTGCTTGAGTTTGTAAAGGCCAAAGGAATTTATATGTATGATGCCAATGGAAAAAAATACATGGATCTTATTGCCGGTATTGGCGTGAGCAATGTAGGCCACTGCCATCCGCAGGTGGTAAAGGCCATCCAGCAACAGGCCGAAACCTATATGCACCTGATGGTTTAT
>JBCNPG010000222.1:0-5710 GCA_039593445.1 Pedobacter sp. | reverse complement strand
CTTTTGCAATGGCATTGGCCTGTTCGGCAAGCACCCCGTTGGCGTCTCTGTCGAAATCGGCACGATAAGGTACGCCCAGTTTTTGCATGGCCCTGATCTTGCTGGCCGTGGTAGTGGTATCGAGCTTTTGTTTGATGAGCCAAGGATAAGACGGCATAATGCTGCCCGGCGACATCGATGTAGGATCTAACAGGTGATTAAAGTGCCAAGCATTAGAATACTTGCCCCCTTCGCGGTGCAAATCAGGTCCAGTCCTCTTGCTTCCCCATAAAAACGGATGGTCATACACAAATTCTCCAGCCTTGCTGTACTCGCCGTAGCGCTCGGTTTCTGAACGGAACGGGCGAACGGTTTGGGAGTGGCAGTTTACGCAGCCTTCTCTGATGTAAAGGTCGCGCCCTTGCAATTCAAGTGGCGTATAAGGCTTAACGCTAGCAATGGTTGGCACGTTAGATTGGATGGTAAAAGTAGGCATCATTTCTACCATGCCTCCAATCAGGATCACAATGAGCGAGAAAACCATAAATTTCATTGGTTTGCGCTCCAATACACGGTGCCATTTTTTATCGGCAGGATCGGTTTCTTCAATCGCCTTTGGCAAAGCCATCGCCTCGGCAGGTTCGTTAGCTACCAATTTGGCTTTGAGCATGGTTTTGGCCAGGTTAACCGTCATTACAATGGCACCCAACAGGTAAAGCCCACCACCAATGGCCCTCAGCACATGCATAGGAATGATCTGCAACGTAGTGCTTAAAAAGTTTGAATACTTGAGTACGCCATCGGGAGTAAATTCTTTCCACATCAAGCCTTGGGTAAAGCCTGCCCAGTACATCGGAATGGCATAAAACAGGATGCCCAAGGTGCCTATCCAAAAGTGGAACGAGGCCATTTTTTGAGAATATAGCGTTGTTTTGTAAAGTCGTGGCACCAACCAATACAAAATACCAAAGGTGAGGAATCCGTTCCATCCCAATGCGCCAACATGCACGTGGGCCACAATCCAATCGGTAAAGTGGGCAATGCCGTTGATTTGTTTAAGTGAAAGCATCGGTCCCTCGAAAGTGGCCATACCATAAGCTGTTAAGGCCACCACCATAAACTTCAGTGTTACATCTTCCCTTACTTTGTCCCAGGCACCGCGCAGGGTAAGCAAACCATTGATCATACCGCCCCAGCTTGGTGCAATAAGCATAATGGAAAAAGCAACGCCCAGCGATTGAGCCCAGCCCGGCAAAGAAGTATATAGCAAGTGATGCGGACCAGCCCAGATGTAGATAAAAATAAGCGACCAAAAGTGCAGGATACTTAACTTATAAGAGTAAACCGGCCTGTTGGCCATTTTAGGCAAGAAATAGTACATCATGCCCAAATAAGGCGTGGTTAAGAAAAACGCTACCGCATTGTGCCCATACCACCACTGCACCAAGGCGTCTTGAACACCGGCATAGATATAATAGCTTTTAAGGAAAGAAATAGGCAGCTCGAAAGAGTTTACAATATGCAATACGGCGATGGTAACAAAGGTGGCAATGTAGAACCAGATGGCCACATACAAGTGGCGTTCGCGGCGTTTAATGATGGTACCAAACATATTGATCCCAAAAACCACCCAAATCAGCGTAATGGCAATATCAATGGGCCATTCGAGTTCGGCATACTCGTGCGAGGTGGTAAAACCCAATGGCAAGGTAAGCACCGCCGACAGGATAATGAGCTGCCAGCCCCAAAAATGGATCTTGCTCAGCGTATCGCTAAACATACGTGCCTTGAGCAGCCTTTGCAGCGAGTAATATACCCCCATAAAAATGGCATTGCCCACAAATGCAAAAATAACCGCATTGGTGTGCAATGGCCTGATGCGGCCAAAGGTGGTATATTGGTTGCCCATGTTCATGGATGGCTTGAACAGCTGCATGGCCACCAACAGCCCTACCGTCATTCCGATAATGCCCCAAACAATGGTGGCTAAGCCAAAATTGCGGACAATCTTATTGTCGTAAGTAAATTTTTCTAATTGCATAAAGAAGCTATTGAGTTTATAGTGTTCAAAGGTATTTCGGCTGGTCGGTTGCCTTGGTGATGGCAGTTACAGCTAAAAGTGATCTTAGTCAGTTTTTTCTTTTTGCTGAACTGAAGCCGGCTGATCGGCAACATCAGATACTTCATCGTCAAACAAAACCCTGATGCCAGGGGTATGCACATCGTTGTGCTGGCCGTCTCTCAAGGCCCAGAAAAAGGCACCCAGGAATACCAGCGCCATGAGCACGCTGCAGCCGATCAAGAAATAAAGAATGTTCATCGCAATTTATTTTGATGTGCAAAAAAACGGGTGGCCAAAGTGGTAAAACCAATAATGGTTACGGTGCTCAATGGCATGAGCACCGCTGCAACCAAGGGATAGAGCGTGCCTTGTACGGCAAAAAACAATCCAACGCAATTGTAGGCTATGGCAATGGCAAAACTGATCTTGATAATTTGAAGACCGTCTTTGCTCAGTTGATGAAAATTAGGCAAATAGGCTAACGAAGAGCCTTTAAGGATGGCATCGCAGCCTGGCGTAAAATTGTTGATGTTATCGGTAAGGGCAATGCCAAAATCGCTTTGCTTCAAGGCTCCGGCATCATTTAAACCATCACCCAGCATCATTACGCTACCGTCTTTTTGCAGGGTTTGGATGGCTTCGAGCTTATCGTGCGGGCTTTGCTGAAACCGAATGTCGGCATTGGCTGGAAAGATCTGTTTCAGGTATACCTCTTCCTTGTTGGTATCGCCGGAAAGCACTTTGAGCTTAAACTTTTTTTGCAGTTTCCGGATGAGCTCCGGCAAGTTGGCCCGCCATTTTTGCTCGACGCTAAAACAGCCTTTATAGTTATTGTCGATTACCAAATGTACGCCGCTTCCGGCAGCTTTTACATCAAATGGCAACAGCGCTGGACTGCCCGCATACACCATTTGCTCATTTACCCAGCCTTTAATACCCTTGCCTGGAATTTCCTTGTATTTGGTTATGGGATAAAAACTGTTGAAATCGAGGCTTTTTAAGATCCTCCGGCTCAAGGGATGAGACGAATGGCGCATCAGGGAAACCACCATCCTTTTTTCTTCTTCGGTCAAGTGCCCGCTAAAGTAAATATCAGCCTGCTCGGTGCTGGTCAAGGTACCTGTTTTATCGAAAACAATGGTATCGCATTGGGCCAAACGCTCAACGGCATCGGTATTTTTAACATAAAAACCTTTTTTATCGAATACCGAAAGTATGGCCGACAAGGTAAAGGGCGTACTTAAAGCCAATACACAGGGGCAAGCCACAATGATGATAGCCGTAAAGGCATTCCAAGCCTTGGCGCTATCGCCCTGGGCAAGCCAATAGGCCAAAGTGCCAAAAGCCAAGGTAAATACCGCGATGCTAAAATACTTGGCTACGCTATCGTTAAAGTTTTGTTTGTTATTGCCTTTAGTGTATTCTTTGTTCCACAAACTGGTTAAATAGCTCTGCGAAACGGGCTTAACCACCTCTACTTCTATGGCCTCGCCCAGCTGCTTGCCACCGGCATAGGTAATTTCACCCAAAACCTTTTGCTGAGGTTCGGTTTCGCCGGTTACAAAACTCATATCGAGCCAGGCTTCGCCTTTCATCAGGATCGAATCGGCGGGTATAAGTTCACCATTTCTGATCCATAGCCTGTCTCCTACTTTGAGTTCGGCAATGGCTGTGGCCTGTTCCCTGCCATTTTGCAAAGTTGTAACGGCAATGGGAAAATAAGATCGATAATCCCGATCAAAAGAAATATGGTAATAGGTACGTTGTTTCACCCACTTGCCCAACAAGAGCAGAAAAACCAATCCTGTTAGGGTATCGGCAAAACCCGGACCGTTCATCAACACGGTTGATATGCCCGTCCTGAGCAAAAGCACGGCAATAATGAGGGCCAATGGCGCATCAAGATTAACATGGCCGTGCTTAAGGCTGGTTATGGCCGAGGTAAAATAATCGCGCGCACAATAAAATGTTACTGGCAGACAAAACAAGAGGTTTAGCCAGGCAAACAGCTGCTGAAATTCTCTTTCGGTAGCCGACAAGCCAAAATACTCCGGAAAGCTGAACAGCATTACATTGCCCATGCAAAAACCAGCCAGGGCAATCTTTAAAATGAGGCTCCGGTCTGTGGCTTTGCTCTTTTCTTTCACCACATCCTGCAGGCTCAGCAAAGGTTCGTAACCAATGTTGGTCAGGATTTCTACCACTTTCCTCAAAGAGATTTCCTGGTTTTTGAAACTAATGCTCACTTCTTTCTTTATAAAATCGATTTGCGAGCGGTAAATGGCTGTGTTTATTTTATACAAGTGCTCCAACAGCCAAACACAGGAGCTACAGTGAATGGCAGGGATATAGAAAGTAACAATCGTATTTTCCTTGTCCTTATAGTCGATCAGCTGATCTACAATTTTCGGCTCGTCGAGGTACTCAAAATGCGAATGCCCCTCCAAACGGTTTCCGGGCGCATTATTGTACGCATAATAATTGCATAAGTTGTTCTGCGACAGCAATTGGTACACGCTCTTGCAACCGGTACAGCAGAAATGTTTATCGTCGAAAAGCAGATCGGCACCATTTAATGCTTCGCCACAATGGTAGCAATTTAGATCCTGTAGTATTTCCTGATTCTTCATGGTTGTTAAACTGCGCTGCTGAAAAGAGTGGTTGCTGGTTGTTTTTGCCAAAGCCTTTCGTCAAAAGCCATACAGACATTTCTGATGAACGATTTCCCCTCCATAGCCAGACTTACTTCATTGCCTGTTATGGCCACCAAGCGGTCGTCTATTAAAGGTTGAAGTCGTTGCAGCACCTGCACAGGCACTTCATCTGTAAAGCTGGTTGCATTTTTGCACATCAGATTCAGGATGTGTTGCCTGATGCAAAGGTCTCGCTCGCTCAGGATATGCCCTTTTTCTATTGGAAAACAGCCTTTTTCGAGTAGCTGATGATAGCTTTCTACAGTTTTAACATTTTGGGCAAAGGCACCTTGGCAATCGCTGATTGACGAAACGCCAAGCCCGATTAAAATAGGGGTATGCTGATGGGTGTAGCCCATAAAATTGCGATGCAATTGATGGTTTTGGCTCGCTTGGTACAGCTGGTCGCCTTTTAAGGCAAAATGATCCATCCCAATTTCCTCATAGCCGGCCTCTAGCAACAGGTTCCGACCAGTGCGGTAAAGCCTGAATTTTTCTTCGCCTGCCGGGATATCCTTTTCGGTAAAATGGCGTTGGCCCGGTTTGAGCCAAGGCACATGGGCATAGCTGTAAAAGGCAATGCGGTCGGGGCGCATGGCCAGCACTTCGGTTATGGTTTGGATAAGCCCTTCAAGTGTTTGGCCGGGCAGGCCGTAAATCAAATCAAAATTGATGGATTCGTAGCCTATTCTCCTGGCATTGTGCATAATATTGGCTACCTGTTGAGTAGTTTGAAAGCGGTTGATCAGGAGTTGCACCTTTGGATCAAAATCCTGGATACCTAAGCTCAAGCGCCTGAAACCTAAGCTGTACAGGGTATCTAAATGATCGGCTGTGGTATTATCCGGATGCCCTTCAAAAGAGCATTCCGTCATTTTGTTCCCTGTGCTGGCAATGGCAATGATCAGCCTTTCTAAATTTGCCGGACTAAAAAAGGTTGGGGTACCGCCACCCAAATGGATTTCCTTGATTTTTG
>JBCNPG010000221.1:0-5718 GCA_039593445.1 Pedobacter sp. | reverse complement strand
GTTGTGCGTGCTTTACCCATTGGGTATAGCCATCGCCGGAAAATTGAGCAAAGGTCAGGGTGGTGGCGAAAAAATTACCAAAAATGGTCGAGTTGTAGGCTATGCCTTATTGGGTCAATCGTTTACCAAACCCGAATATTTCTGGAGCCGCCCATCGGCAGTTGGCTACAATGCGGCTGGCTCGGGCGGTTCGAATAAGGGAGCTAGCAATCCCGATTATCTCAAATCAGTACAGGCCAGGATTGATACTTTGATCAAATACAACCCTGGACTGCAAAAAAGCGATATCCCAGCCGACATGGTTACGGCATCGGGCAGTGGCCTTGATCCGAATATTTCTGAGCAAGGCGCCATTATCCAGATCAAAAGGATAGCGGCTTACCGTAAAATAGAGGAGCGCAAAATAGCCGAACTCGTTGTAAAACATACTGAACAGCCTTTTTTAGGCCTCTTTGGTCCGAAAAAAATTAATGTACTCGAGCTAAACCTAGCATTAGACCAGTTAAAATAGTTAGCCGATCCCTACTTGAAAGCATAAAACAGATGAAAAAAATAACAATAGCAGTTTTCGCATTCGCCTTTAGCCTAAGCGTTAAAGCCCAAGAAGCGCCAAAAGTCAGATTTTCAGGTTACCTGGAAACCTATTATAGTTACGATTTTAATCAGCCAGCCAATAACAACCGTCCGGCTTTTGTGTATTCGCACAACAGGCATAACGAAGTGAACCTGAATTTGGCTTTTATCAAAGCCAGTTACGATAACGATAAAGTAAGGGCTAATGTGGCTTTGATGGCAGGCACCTATACCAATGCCAATTTATCGGCTGAACCTGGCGTGCTGAAAAACATTTATGAGGCTAATGCCGGCCTAAAGTTGAGCAAAACGGCCAATTTATGGATAGATGCCGGTGTTTTCGCTTCGCATATAGGCTTTGAAAGCGCAGTTTCGAAAGATTGTTGGGTGCTGACCAGAAACATCGCCTCAGAAAATACGCCTTATTACGAAACAGGCGCCAAACTCAGCTATGCTACCAGCGATGGGCAATTTGCAGCGACTTTGCTTTATTTAAACGGCTGGCAGAAAATCAATCGCCCCGATGGCAACAGCAAACCTGCAGGAGGCTTGCAATTGACCTACAAGCCGAATAGCAAATTAACCTTGAATTATAGCAATTACATCGGTTCAGAAGGTGAAAATGCCGTGCGGGTGCATCGCATTTACCATAATTTCTATGCCATTGCCCAATTAACCGAAAGGTTTGGACTAACCGCAGGCTTTGATTATGGTACGCAGCAAAAAGCAAAGGGACAATCGGCCAAGAGCGAAGTGCTCTCTCCGGTTTTGATTGCCCAATACAAATTAGATCCGAAATGGGCCATTGCCGGTCGTGCCGAATATTACAAAGATAAAGATGGCGTATTTATTGCCACGGGAACACCCAATGGCTTCAAAACAATGGGTTACTCGTTAAACTTGGATTACTCGCCCATCAGCAATGCGATATTGCGCCTAGAAGGAAAAGTATACGACAGCAAAGACAAAATATTTACCCACGATGCTGATATGGTAAACCATAACGTTGCCGTGACGGCAAGTTTGGCGGTTTCGTTTTAAGCTAACCACACTTGCGAAGTTTCTCAAACTTCGCAAGTATTATTCAAGAAATGGAAAACAAAGTAAACGAATTTATTGCGATGGTTAAGCAAAACCGCAGGGGCAAGCTCAAGATCTACATGGGCATGAGTGCTGGGGTTGGCAAAACCTACCGCATGCTGCAAGAAGCCCATGCCTTGCTGGCTAGTGGGGTAGATGTGCGCATCGGTTACATCGAAACCCATTTGAGGAAAGAGACACATGCTTTGCTGGATGGCCTGACTATTATTCCGCGCAAAAAGATATTTTACAAGGCCAAGGAGCTGGAAGAAATGGATCTGCAAGCCATCCTCAACCTACATCCAGAAGTAGTTATCGTAGATGAATTGGCGCATACCAATGTTGAGGGAAGTAAAAATGCCAAGCGCTGGCAAGATGTATACGACATTTTGGAGGCAGGCATCAGCGTGATATCAGCGGTTAACATCCAGCACCTCGAAAGCATCAACGAAGAAATCGAACAAATAACGGGCATTGCGGTTACGGAAAGGATTCCAGATAAGATTTTGGAGCTGGCCGACGAAATCGTCAACATCGATTTAACGGCCGACGAATTGCTCACCCGCCTCAAAGAAGGCAAGATCTATCAGCAAAATAAGATTGCGCAGGCATTGAGCAACTTTTTTCAGTCGGAGAAAATACTGCAGCTGCGTGAACTAGCCTTGAAAGAAGTGGCTCATCAGGTAGAAAGGAAAGTGAACCGGGAAGTGCCCAAACAAATCAAGTTGCGCCAGGAAAGGTTCTTGGCCTGTATTTCCTCCAACCCAGATACCGCAAAAGTGGTGATCAGGAAAACGGCCCGATTGGCTTCTTATTACCACTCGCCTTGGCTGGTTTTGTATGTGCAAAGTAATAATGAGCAGGCAGATAAAATTAAGCTGGATAAACAGCGATATTTATTGAACAATTTGAAGCTGGCTACTGAATTGGGTGCCGAAGTAATCCGGATCAAAAGTGATGAGATTACCAAAACCATTATCCAGTTGGCCACCGAGAGAGAAATAACCACCATATGCATTGGTAAGCCTCATTTTAACCTTTTTCAGCTGATTTGGCGCACCAGTTTGTTTAACCAGCTGCTCAAGGCGATGGCACAAAGAGATACCGATCTGGTTATTTTGTCCTAAATGAATTTTAAATTTAAAGCGATGAAGATAAAAACAAAACTTCGGCTCGGATTTGGTTTCCTGTTCCTGATCGTAATCGGTTTTGGAGCGGTTTCCCTTTACCATATCAACGAAATTGCCTCGCGTTCGAAGGTGATTTTGAAAGACAATTATAAATCGCTGGTTTACGTGAACGACATCCGCACGGCGCTCGACTCGCAAAACGGTACCGTCAACAGCGTAAATGCCCAACAAATTGAAAAAGCCCTGCAACTGGAAGAAAGCAATGTAACCGAAGCAGGCGAAAAGGCGGCGGTATCGGCCCTCCGTTCGGCATTTGAGCGGTTAAAACAGCCCAACGTACTTTTTGTGCAGCAACGCGAAGCCATGAACGATATCCACCTGCAACTGCGCAACATCGACGAGTTGAACATGAATGCCATTGTCAGAAAAAATGAAATGGCGCAGCAGGCAACCGAAAGGGCAACCCTTTTTTTGAGCATTACCGCCTCGGTTACCTTTATTATCCTGTTCAGCTTTATCGTCAATTTTCCGGGCTTTATCGCTAATCCCTTACGCGAGCTTTTGGAAGGGATCCGCGAAATCAGTCGTAAAAACTACAAACAACACCTGAATTTTAAGGGGCACGACGAATTTAGCGAATTGGCTTTGGCCTTTAACAAAATGGCTTTGGAACTCAAGAATTGGGATAACAGCAACGTGGCCAAAATCAAATCGGAGAAGCAAAGAATCGAAACGATCATCGAACAGATGCAGGATGCCATTGTGGGTTTGAACGAAAAACAGGAAATCCTCTTCCTCAATAAGGTGGCCGCACAGTTGCTCAATCTTGATCCGGCATGGGCAGTAGGCAAAAGTGCCGAAGAACTGGCCCAGAAGAACGAATTGCTGAAAAGAATATTGGCCAAGGAAAACGGCAAAGAGCCCTTAAAAATCTATGCCGACGAAAAGGAATCCTATTTTATGCTTGAGCAGCGTGAAATTATCATCCCCAATTTTGACGAACCCAACGATTCCACCCTGATTGAGGTGGGCAAATCGGCAGGCAAGGTTTATGTACTTAAGAATATCACCCAATTCAAGGAGCTCGACGAGGCCAAAACCAATTTTATCGCTACGGTTTCGCATGAGCTGAAAACACCGCTTTCGTCTATCAAAATGAGCTTAAAACTGCTTGGCGATGAAAGGGTAGGTGCCATGAACCAAGAACAAAGCGAATTGGTAAAGCACATTAAGGAAGATAGTGAACGCCTGTTGAAAATTACCAGCGAACTGCTCGACTTGGCACAGGTAGAAACCGGAAACCTGCAGCTCAATTTGGTGCGAAGCCATCCTGCCGCAATTGTAAACCTGGCCGTAGACGCGGTGAGTTTTCAGGCGGATCAAAAGGAAATCAAATTGGAATTGACAGTGCCTGAAAAATTGCCGATGGTTAATGCCGATGTACAAAAAACGGCTTGGGTGTTGGTTAATTTCCTGTCGAATGCCTTGCGCTATAGTGCGGCCAAAGCCAAGGTACAAGTGCAAATAAGCGAGCGAAACGGCTTTATCGAGTTCTCGGTGCGTGATTTTGGAAAGGGGATCGAAGAACAATACCAAAAGAAACTCTTTGATCGCTACTACCAGGTTCCAACCGACGGACAAAACAAGTCGGGCTCAGGCTTAGGCTTGGCCATTTCGAAGGATTTTATAGAAGCCGAACAAGGACGGATTTGGGTAGAAAGTGCCATTGGAGAAGGTAGCAGGTTCTGTTTTGTGTTGCCTGTGGCGTAATTCGCTATCTTACCTGAAACTTTTCCCTGTACTGCGAAGGGGTCATGCCAACGCTTTTCTTGAATACTTTCCTAAAAGCTTTGGGGTCGCTATAGCCTGAGTTGAAAATAATCTCCGACATTTGCTGACCCGTTTTGACCAATAGCTTTTTGGCAGCCTCAATGCGGGTTTGCTGCAGGTATTCGATCGGCGTAATGCCCGTAATCTGCTTAAAGCGCCGCACAATGTTTCGTCGGCTTGAGGGAATATCCTTAATCAGTTCTTCAATGGTGGCCGCATCCTGATAGTTGCTTTCTATTTTGGCCTGTGCCGATGCCACCAAATCGTCGTTGTGGTCTTTAGACGGTTGGAAAGTGCTGAAATAAGATTGTTTATCCCTATCCATATCGATGGCAAACACCTTGGCAATCCTGATGGCCATTTCCTTGCCGCAATATTCGTGTATCAGGTGCAACAGGAGATGGAAAGAAGAAGTTGCGCCTCCACTGGTGTACAAACGTCCATCTTGCGTTACGGTTTTATCGGCTTTTAGCTTGACCGATGGAAAGGCCTGTGCGAATCCGTTGCTGGCATCTACATGCGTAGTGGCTATTTTCCCGTTCAACAAGCCACTAGCGCCCAGTAAAAATGCACCGGTACAGAAAGTGCCCACACAGGCACCGTCGTTATACTGCTTGATCAAATGTGGTATACAGGCATAATTGGCCTGCAGGGTTTCGGCCATGTTATCTGAGGTAAAAGCCGGAATGAGGATGATCTCCATCGTTTCGGCATCCTTGATGTTTTGCAAAGTATAGCCAAAAGCCTCTTTTTGTGTAGCCAGGGTTGCTGCTGAGGTCAGGATATTGATGTGGAAGGGCAGGGGAAGACCGTCAGCCGCATAAAATTTATTGACGGTTTCAAATACCTCCAAAATGGCCGCAATACTTAATAATTTATAGTTTTCGCTCAGTAGCACACCGATTTGTCGCATATCAAGAATAGGATTGTTGCAACACTAAGTTAGGAAAATTGTCTCAAATCCCCCCTAAGGTTGACTTTTTTAGCAGTCCATATCCAAACCAACAAGACTTAACTTAGCATAAACAAAAAACGATATGGAAACTCAACCCAAAAGTAACCGCATGTTTGGCATTGTAGTATTGTACGACATGCATAGCACTTA
>JBCNPG010000220.1:0-5742 GCA_039593445.1 Pedobacter sp. | reverse complement strand
CCTCTGTGCGTATCAAAACGTACGTAATCGTCAACCAGATAGGTATAGGCCTTATCGGCAAACTGTGCAGCCAAGATTGGATCGGCAAATACCGCCTCTTCTGATAAAGCCACACCTGGCGTACGCACTAGGAAGTCATTTTTACAGGCCGAAAACAACGACACTGCCGCAAAGACGAATATGGTTAATGTATATTTCAATGATTTCATATCTGTAAAGCTTATAGTGAAAGGTTGAGGCCGATGTTGTATACCTTTGAGGAAGGATAAAGCGACTGCTTGCTAAAGTTGGTTACCGAAGTATTGATGTTCTCCGGATCGTAATACATCTTAAATTTGGTCCAGGTGTACAGGTTCTGGCCGTTCAGGAACAACCGCAATCCGTTTAGGCGCAATGCTTTTACCCAACGATCGGGCACCGTCCAAGAGAACTCGGCATTACGGATTTTAAGGTAAGCCGCGTTTTGCAGGGTGAAATCGTTCAGGCTATAGTTTGGCGAAGTAACGCCTCTCGAATGCAGTGCAGGCCAGGTTGCCGTAGCCGCCGTTGCTGGCGTCCACCTGTCCAACATAAACTCGTACATCTGCGAACCATTGTTGTTTTCGGCCAAAATCAAATCAGAACTTACGTTGGCCACCCCTTGGAATAAGATCGAAAGCGAGAAGCCTTTCCACGATACGCGCGGCGAAAAGCTATAGATGTACTCCGGGTTACGGGAATAGCCGATGGCCGTTCTGTCGTCGTTGTTGATTACGCCATCGCCGTTGATGTCTACAAACTTCAAGTCGCCAGGCACCACGGCGCCCAATTGGTTAACCGGCCAGGCATTGATATCGGCTTGTGAAGTATAGAAACCCGCGGTTTTGAAGCCGAAATACTGACCTACCCTCTTTCCCTGTTGCTTTTGGTATTCGGGTGCGTACAAAGGCTCGTCGCGATTGACGATTTTGTTGCGCGAAAAACTCATTTGCGTGTTCATGCCTACCGATACGTTGCCGATTTTGCGCTCGTAATCAAGCTCCACTTCATAACCCTTGTTGTAAACCTCGCCAATGTTCAGGCGTGGATAGGTTAAGCCAAACATGGTAAAACCCGATCCTCTTTGCGTTAAGATGTCTTTACGGGTTTCATCAAACAAATCGACGTTGAACTTTAAGGCGCTGTTGAACAACCTGCTTTCAAAGCCGATGTTTCTCTTGATACCGGTTTCCCAGGTTACTAACGGATTTCCCGGCAGGCCATTCAATACGTCGACCGTGCTGTAGTTCACCAGGGAAGTTGGCAAACCAAACTGGATGCCTCCCGTGGTTACGGCATAATCGGTCAAATACAAGAAACGCGAGTCGAGCTGGTCGTTGCCCACTTTACCGTAGCTTCCCCTGATTTTCAGAAAATTGATGATCTTATTATCTTTCAGGAAGTTTTCGCGGTGAAGGTTCCATCCGGCCGAAACCGCTGGAAAGAAGCCATAGCGCAAGCCCGGCGCAAAGTTTTCCGATCCGTTGTAGGCTGAAGTAAATTCTGCATAATATCTTTCGTCGTAGTTGTAGGCGAACCTGTTCACTAAGCCCTGCGCGGCCCTTGGTGGCGATGTTCTGGCCGTGCCGCCTTCAACATTGACCAACCTGCGCGTAAACAAGGCCAGGGCCGTAACGTTATGCTTGTTAAAGCTGCGTTGATAGTTGAAACCCGATTGCAGTTCGAACACGATATTGCCACCGCTGAACGAATTTAAGGAGCCCAAAGGCTCGTCGCGAGGCTTATCGGCTTCCAATGTTATTACGCCGGTTCTCCTGTCGTATTTGTAAGCTGCCCAGTTGGCATTGCGCTCGGTATTGCTGGTGAAGTAAGAATCATAGGCAAAAGTGGTTTTGAACGAAAGGCCTTTGGTAAGCCAATCCATTTTATAGTTGACGTTAAAGGTACTTTCAATGGTATTGTTGTCGTCGTTACGTGTTCCGTAGCGCGAAATTACAGCCAGCGGGTTCCAAACGTTGGTACCAACGGCCGAGTTTTGGGCAATGCGTCCATCGGGCAAAGTTACCGGAAAGGCAAAGTTTGGCGTTTGCAAGGCCCTGGAGATCATCCCCTCAAAGTTGTTGTAAGGGAAGCCGTCAGACCGTAAACCCGCTGGTGTATAAATTCTTTCCAATCGGCCACCCAACCTGATGCCTACCGTTAAGTCCTTGCTTAAATTAATGTCTAAGTTAGACCTGAAATTGTAACGGTTAAAATTTGGTGTGGTGTTGATGCCAAAAGGCGAATAGAACTTCTTGAAAATCCCGTCCTGATACAAATAACCTGCCGACACGTAATATTTAATGACCTTGGTACCGCCGCTCACGTTCACGTTGTGCTGGGTTTGGCCATAATAGTCTTTGGTGAGGTAATCCAACCAGTTCACATCTGGATAGCCTAATGGATCTGAATGATCCTTGAATTTCTGCAATTCATCCTGTCCCCAGGTTTCGGTTAGGCCGTCGTTTCGGTTGGCTTCATTGATCAGGTAGGCATTATCGTACGAATTCAGTGTTTTTGGCAATCCCGTAAAACTTTGCAAGCTGTAGTTGCCGCTATAGCTCACCCTGGGTTTGCCTTCCTTGCCCCCTTTGGTGGTTACTACAATGACGCCATTGGCACCGCGGATACCATAAACCGCCGTTGAGGCCGCATCTTTGAGGATGCTGATGTTTTCGATTTCGTTCGGATCGATATTGCCAAACTCTGGGCGTTCAACGCCATCCACAATAATGATAGCGCCAGAACTGTTGTAGGTAGAAATACCACGAATATTGATATTGGCGGCATCTCTACCTGGCTGGCCACCTTGTTGTACAGCGGTTAAACCGGTTACCTTGCCCACCAAGCTGTTGGTTACGTTAGAAGTGGGCGATTTTAAGATCTCCTTGCTGTCTAGCGTAACCACGGCACTGGTTATGTCCGAGCGTTTTTGTGTGCCATAGGCTATCACCACAACTTCTTCCAGATCGGTTTTGGCTTCGGCCAAGCTTACGTTTTGCGTGGTGCCAGTTACCGTGATTTCCTGCTGGGTAAAACCGATATAGGCAAAAATTAGCGTTACCGGTCCTGCAGGCACACTGATGCTGTACTTGCCGTCGCCGTTGGTAACGACCACGGTTTGGCTTTCCTTTATTTTGACCGATACGCCAGGAATAGGCAATCCTTGGGCCTTATCGGTTACGGTACCCGTAATGGTTCTGTTTTGGGCGTAGGTGTTCAACGCAAAAAAGCAACAGGCTATAGCTAATAAAAGCTTACGACCCAAATGCCTTGCCTTGTGCGGGGCGATCTGCAGGCTCCTACTTTTCAATTCGTAAAATAGTTTCATTCAATTTGGATTAATTATTTGGTTACAGTTCATTCATAACATAGCTAAAAACCTCGCAAAAATTTCATTGAGCGGAGGATTAAAGCCTATGGTTTTAGAAAAGTCGGAAATATATTTTCCTGTGGCTTGTTGCTAGGTGCTGGATGCATGGCTGGATATAGCCAATAGAGATTCTTACCTGTTTCATGACATTTGATATTTGGTTTGAACAAATATGTAGGTAACGCCAAGCAAACAGGGGGCAAATTCTTCCCTAATTAGGGGTAAAAATGGATTAGAAGGCATTGGAAAGTTGAAATGTTGTAAGGTTGAAATGTTAGTCTAGCATTCTCCATACGGTCTCCAAAGCTTTGGAAACAAAGGTTTAGGATTTGCAACAAAGCTTTGGAGCCTTGAATTTTTGGTTCCTTTTGTGTCAAGACAAAGGAACTTGTAAAGCCAGCTAAGGGACGGAAACCACCCCGCCTTTCAGGCACCCCTCCAAGTAAGGACAATAAAACTATTGGCAAACAGGCCAGTAAAAAAAGCCTAAGTCTTGGCGTGCATCGCAATGTATTCAGATGGCGAACAGTTATACTGTTTCTTAAACTCCTTGCTAAAGTACTTCCTATCGCTAAAACCTACCGAAAAGGCAATCTCTGCAATGCTCAGCTGATTATTTTCCAGCAACATGGCTGCTTTTTTCAAGCGAATAGATTTGATCAGATCGGCTACCGATAGACTGGCCAATGCCTGTACCTTTTTGTACAAAACGGTTTTACTCATGCCTACCTCCTGCACAATTTTGGCAACATCAAATTCTGGATCGTCAAGGTGTTGCTCAATAATGCCCATCAGCTTGCTGATAAACTTTTCGTCGGGCGATACGACCTCCATGGGTTGCGGATTGAGCAACACCTCTCGCATCATCCGCTGCCGACCCGCCTCTTTCGTGGCTAGAATATTTTTGATGTTGAGTGCCAGTACCTGAATGCTGAATGGCTTGGTAATGTAGGCATCGGCACCTTTTTCCAATCCGTTGATCTGATGGATATAGGCTGCCCTCGCCGTAAGCAGTACCACTGGAATATGGTTGATCCTTTCATCGCTTTTTACGCGCCTGCACAGCTCCAAACCATCCATTTCAGGCATCATTACGTCGCTGATGATCAAATCGGGTATGTTTTCCAATGCCAACGATAAGCCATCGGCACCATTAGCGGCCTGCAAAACCTTGTATTGGTCGTGAAACGATTCTTTGATGAAACTTCTTAGCTCTTGATTGTCTTCTATAACCAAGATGGTATATTTCACGTCTTGAGTTACAGGTATTTCGTCGGCCACCAGGGTATTGGCCTGCGACTGCAAATAATAATGCACCGGATTGTCGCTGTTCATATATTCCGGAAGCAACAAACTTTGGTCTAAATGTGCCGAACCCAAAGGTAACGTGACCGTAAAAGTAGTCTCGGCATCGCTCTGCACTTCAATCGTGCCTTTGTGCAGCTCTACAATGCTTTTCGAGAGGGCCAAACCAATTCCATAGCCATTATTGGAGGCCTCGGCATTGTACACCTGGAAAAATTTGTTGAATAGCTTGTCGATGTTTTTCGGCGAAATACCCTTCCCATTATCGGTTACAGCAATCTGCACCGAATCGGCCATTCGCTTGATGCCAAAACTGATCTTCCCTCCTTCTGGCGTAAACTTAAAGGCATTTGACAGGAGGTTGAACAGCACCTTCTCGAAATGGTCCTTGTCAAAATACACCATGATTTCGTTCTCTGCACAAACAAATTCGTAGGTAATGTGCTTGTCTTCGGCCAGGTTTTGAAACGACAGGTAAATCTCTTCGGCAAACTTCACCAAATTACAGTTGGAAAAGGCCAGTTTCATGTGTCCGCTTTCGGCTTTCCTAAAATCCATCAGTTCGGTTACCAAACGCATCAGCCGGTTGGCATTGTGCTGTACCTGTAGCAATTGCTTGTAAAATGCGGTATGTGCTCCCGAACTGAGCACCATTTTTTCCAATGGACCCAAAATTAGCGTTAAAGGCGTACGGATTTCGTGCGAGATATTGGTAAAGAAATCGATCTTCATTTGGTGCAGTTCTTCCTGGCGCTCGTTTTGCACCTGTTCCAAATAGAGTTCCCGCTTCAAATTGGCACGGTTCTTCAAGAAACTGTAGATTGTTCGGCCTATCAAAAACAGGATGACGGCATAAATGGAAATGGCCCACCAGGTTTGGTACCAGGGTGGCAACACTTTGATCTTAATCGTTCTTTCAAAATTGCCCCAAACGCCGTCGTTGTTGGCGGCTTTTACCTTCAGCACATAATTGCCAGGAGCCAAGTTGGCAAAATTCACCACGCGTTGCTTGCCAATGGGTTGCCACTCGTCGCCGGCCGACAAAC
>JBCNPG010000022.1:0-12595 GCA_039593445.1 Pedobacter sp. | reverse complement strand
CCACAAAATTGGCAATGGTTCCGGCGCCGGTATACAAATCGTAAACCAATTCATCGCCTTTAAAACCGGCGAACTCTTTGGTGATCTTATACAGTTCGTAAGCTTGCTCCGAGTTGGTTTGGTAAAAAGACTTGGCGCCGATCTTGAATTTCACCTTGTTGGTTTCCGATCCATCGAGCGACATGGCTTCAAAAATATGATCCCTACCCGAATAAACGATAACTTCCTGATCAAAGATGGTATCGTTTCTTTTTTGGTTAACGATATAAAGAAGCGAAGTAATTTCTGGAAATGACACTTTTACATGTTCCATCAATCCATCGATCTGCTCCTGGCTTGCATAGGCAAAAACCACCACCACCATCAGCTCGCCTGTTGACGAGGTACGGATAATCAGGTTGCGGAGCGCACCTTCATGGTTGCGCAGGTCGTAAAAGCTCAGGTCGTTTTGCAGGGCATATTCGCGAATGCGCAAGCGAAGGCTATTGCTGGGCTCTTTTTGCAGGTAGCAATGTTCAATATCCAATATTTTATCAAAACGCAAGGGCACGTGGAAACCCAAGGCATTCATTTCCTTGTCGTCGCGTTCCATTTGCATATCGCCGGCATTAAGCCAACGTTTGTTGGAAAAAGTATATTCAAGCTTATTGCGGTAGTACCTGTTTACGGCCGAACCCAAAATAGGTTCCATGGCACTGGTATCCACCTTAGCCAAACGCTGCAAGGCCGCTTCTACGTTCTTATGTTTGAAACGCAACTGGGCTTCGTAGTCCATGTGCTGCCATTTGCATCCCCCACAAGTACCAAAGTGGCTACAGAAGGGGTCGGTACGCAGGTCGGAAGGTTTTTGGAGTTTTTCGATTACCGCTTCGGCGAAGTTTTTCTTTTTCTTCATCAAGCGAACGTCAACTACATCTCCGGGAACGGCTTTGTCTACAAATATCACCAAATCATCGGCCTTGCCTACACCCTTGCCTTCTTCGGCAATATCAATAATCTGCAACTCGGGAATTACAATCGGAGCGCTATTTCTTCTGTTTCTACTCATTGATGCAAATATACGAAAAGCCGCGCTGATAGTTTTGCCGGCTTAGCGTCTAAAGACTAAAGCTGAAAGACCAAAGAAGGCGGAAGATAGAGGTAAGAGGCGAAAGGTCAAATAATATCGTTCCTGTTAACGATCTTTAGTTGCTGGCAGGCTGGGAAGTTTTTCTTTTGCGGTTGAAACAAAAAACACAAAGCATACCCTTCCATTCGGATCGACAAACCCGCCTAGAATAATTCAGCTGTGCTTCTTACTGTCCAAAAACTTTAAGGATTAATCCAAAAAAGCCTTCAACCAGGTTAAAGTTCATGTCGAATTGTTCATCAACCATTACAGAAATTTCTAAAACTTCTTTGCTCATCGCCTATTTTAATGCTATTTTGACAAATTTAACATTTTTTGAACCAAAAACCAAAATGGTATATATTAAATTTATGTAAAGGATTTTGATATCATGGAGCTGTTCTTATATTTGTTTAAATACAATTAACCCACCGATGAATCTCAAAACGCTCTGGACCATTATCCTCAAAACATTAGGCGTCTATTTCCTGCTCCATTTGATTGCGGCAGCCAGTCAGCTTGTAGCGGGATTATTATCTTTTGCAACGATGCCTGTTGATGGATCAACTATTGCCTATGTGTTAATGCCATTGATCATGTTCACTATTTACCTTTTCATTCCATTGGTTCTGATTTTCAAAAGTGACTGGCTGATCGAAAAGCTAAAACTAACGCAAGGATTTGAACAAGAAAGCGTAGATGCCAACCTCAACGGAGGTGCGGCGATCAATATCGCCCTGATCGTTTTAGGCGGTTATGTTTTTATCGACTCAGCACCGGTATTTCTGCAACAGACCTTTACCTATCTACAAAACGGAACCGATTTGCCGAACAACGCGGGCTCTGGTAGCATCCTCATGCCACTGGCCAAAACAATTATTGGCGCTTTTTTAGTTTTGAAGCACCAAGCTGTAAGCCAGTTTATCATCAAACAAAACCAACCTAACGAATAAAGCCTATTTTTTAGAAAGTTGTTGGAGATTACAACGCCGCCTTAACCAGATAAGGCAGGATCTCTTTTTGAAAGGTCACGAAGTTTTTGCGCACGTCGGCATCGCTAACCGAAGTAAAGGCAAACGAGAAAACGATGCTTTTGCTCGCTTTGAGCAGAAAGGCCAAGCCTCCCCTACGCGCCGGGTTTTTCTTGAAGCTGTCTAGCTCGAGGTAAGCCGAAAGCAGCAAGGCCTCCAATTGGTCTGACAGGTGTTTCAGAAATTCTTGCGAGTTGGCATTTTCGCGTACAAAATCCCAACCGATAAACTCGTTGCAAACCGTAAAAGACAAGCGGCAGGTTTTCATAACCAAGGCCTTCAAATGCTCTTCTTCGCTAGAGAACTGCACCTTGTTGCTCAAAATCTCGTGCAGGTTTACATCCAGGTAATCCATTAAAATAGCGTCCAAAACCTGTTCTTTGCTATCAAAGTACTTGTAAATGGTAGCTTTGGCGATACGTGCTTTTTTGGCAATTTCGTTTACGCTGGTTTTATGGTAACCATATTTCCTAAACAGCTCTTTAGCTGCTTTGACAATGCTTTCTTTTATTTTTTCTGGTTCCATTAATTAGTCACCTGTAAGTTATTGCCCGCAATGGCAACATTGTATCGTTTTAAAGATGTTTTAGCTGGTGCCTTTACCGGACTTCCATCGTACAAGGAGTACTTTGCTCCTGAAACAGGATCGGTTACCGTAATTACAGGTTCATCTAAAACCACAGCGTTTTTCTTTTCTGGATTTACCGTGCTGCAACGGTCGTAAGCCACATAGGCATTATCTGGTCGGCGATAAATAACAATCCCCGCAACGCCATAGCCATTTAGGGTTACCGCCCCACCGGGACTGCTCAGCCTGCTGAGCCTTGGGTCGGTTAGTGGCGCGCTAAAATTTACCGGATAATCGGGTATGAAGTTATTTTCTTTGGCACAAGACGAAGCCATCAGCACCACAAACAATATCCCGATCAGTCTTTTCATCTTAGATCAATGCGCTTTTATATTGTTTAAGGAAACGCACGTCATTCTCGGAGAACAAACGCAGGTCCTTGATTTCGAATTTCAGGTTGGCGATACGCTCAATACCCATTCCGAAGGCAAAGCCGCTGTATTTTTTGCTATCGATGCCACAGTTTTCCAAAACGTTCGGATCAACCATGCCACAGCCCAAGATTTCTACCCAGCCACTGTATTTGCACATTTGGCATCCTTCGCCCTTGCAAATGGTACAAGAGATGTCCATTTCTGCCGATGGCTCGGTAAAAGGGAAATAAGATGGTCTGAAACGTACTTTGGTACCCTCGCCATAAAGCTCCTGCACAAAGTAGAACAAGGTCTGCTTCAAATCGGCAAATGATACTTTCTCATCTACATACAAGCCTTCTACCTGATGGAAGAAACAGTGTGCCCTTGCCGAAATGGCCTCGTTGCGGTATACACGACCCGGCATCAACGCCCTGAAAGGAGGCTGACCAGCTTCCATCATCCTTACCTGTACAGATGAGGTATGCGTACGCAGGGCAATGTCGCCTTTTTCGCCACCTTTTTTAATGAAGAAAGTATCCTGCATATCCCTTGCCGGGTGTTCTTCCGGAAAGTTCAATGCCGAGAAATTATGCCAGTCGTCTTCTATTTCCGGACCTTCCGCCACGCTAAAGCCCAGTTTATTGAAAATTTCGATGATTTCTCTTCTTACCAAGGCCAAGGGATGGCGGGTACCTACTTCAAAGCCTTCGCCAGGAAGGGTTAAGTCCAGTTGCATATGAGCAGCTGCACCCTGTGTGCTTTCAACCTTTTCGTTTAGCGATTGGTATTTGGCCTCGGCTAATTGTTTAAATTCGTTCAGTACTTTACCCAAAACCCGTTTTTCTTCTGGAGAAACGGCTTTAAACTGGTCGAAGATATCTTTGATAATACCTTTGGTTCCCAAGAATTTAATGCGGAACTGCTCGAGCTCCTCGGCACTTTGGGTATCAAACGCATTAACCTCTGCGGTGTACTGTGTAATTTGGTCTTGTAACATCTGCCAAATATACATTAAATTGTTTAAAATTTTTGTCAGCCCGGGTTCATAAACTTGGCCAGCGCCCAATAAGGAGGGGCATTATCGGAATTTTGTTTTTTTGTTTTCGACAGCTAAGCCATGTGTGCGGCTCAGGCTTGCAACGCATTTTCTGCGCATGGATCAATTATAACATTAGCTTTTTTTGGCGGTACAAACAAATAATTGCAGGATTGCAACGAAGCTGACAATTCATCGATAGAATTGACCTTCTCCTTGGTGATGATATTCATGCACACATAGCCCTTACCGCCCAACAAATCCAGAATCTGGGCTGCATTTTGCCTGCGAAACTTTGTAACGCCCTCATCTTCCGTAACCAGAGGATTTATTTCGCAGATCAGATAAGGCTCGAATTTTCCGATATGCTCCATGAGCCCTTTGATGGCCTTGCTTTCGCCACCTTCTATATCTAATTTGATAACCGATATATTGGACAATGCCTGCATCCTGATCAAGGCATCTCCAGTTAAGGTAGCAACCTGCGCTGTGTTTGCATATTTGGTAAACTTCCTGAATCCTTGGGTAGTTGTGGCCAATATATCGTCCTGAAATCTCAGAAGCAGTTCCGTACTCCCTTCTTCGTCAGTAAGCGCATACTGCAATACGCTCACATTTTCGAAACCGTTAATGGCGATAAGCTTGTGGAGGTAGTCAATACAATGTGGGTTTGGCTCGATGGCCAGGTAGGTGCATTGCGGGTAAAGCGACTTCACTTTGATCAAGGATTGCCCAACGTTGGCACCAACATCAACAAAAACTGGCATGCCGTCTTTCATCAAGCTGAGCAACAGCTCGTCAAACCACCTTTCGTAGGTGTCGACAAAGTTCATAGCTCCTACTCCATTTTTGAGCAAAATTTTGATAGGTTGCCCATTCCGGATAATTGTTTTAGAAAAGCTGATCTTTTTGAACAGCTTATTGGCAATCTTAAAAGGCAGGAATCTTTCGGTTAAAAGATTCCTGCCCAATATGTGTGCGATTTTGAATTTGTGGAGAGCGTTATACATAGATAGTAGCTTAAATGCTTAGATTACACCTAATTCCTTGCCCACTTTGGTAAACGCGGCGATGGCTTTATCCAAGTGATGCTGCTCATGGCCTGCCGAAAGCTGTACCCTGATCCTGGCCTTGCCCTGTGGCACAACCGGATAGAAAAACCCAACCACATAAATACCTTCTTCGAGCATTTTAGCCGCAAACTGCTGCGCAATCTTGGCGTCGTAAAGCATAACCGGCACAATCGGATGGAAACCTGGCTTGATATCAAAGCCGGCCTCGGTCATTTTTTCGCGGAAATATTTGGTATTGTTTTCTAATTTATCACGCAGTGCAGTTGTTTCGCTCAGCATATCCAACACCGTAATTGATGCACCAGCGATAGAAGGCGCCAAGGTATTAGAGAACAAGTATGGGCGCGAACGTTGGCGCAGCATGTCGATGATCTCTTTCTTGCCCGAGGTAAAACCGCCCGAAGCACCGCCAAGGGCTTTGCCCAAGGTACCGGTAATGATATCGATCCTATCCATAACGTTGAAATGCTCGTGCGTACCACGGCCTGTTTTGCCAATAAAACCAGAGCAATGCGATTCGTCGATCATTACCAAAGCTTCGTATTTATCGGCCAAATCACAGATCTGATCCAAAGGAGCTACCGAGCCGTCCATAGAAAAAGCGCCGTCGGTAACAATAATGCGGTGGCGACAGTTTTTGGCAGCGATCAATTGTTGCTCCAAATCGGCCATATCGATATTTTTATAACGAAAGCGCTGCGCCTTGCAAAGCCTTACGCCATCAATAATCGAAGCGTGGTTCAACTCATCCGAGATAATGGCATCTTCAGGGCCGAACAAAGGCTCGAAAACCCCGCCATTGGCATCGAAAGCCGCTGCATACAAGATGGTATCTTCGGTACCCAAAAACTGGGAAATCTTAGCCTCCAGTTCCTTGTGGATATCCTGCGTGCCACAGATAAAACGTACAGAAGACATTCCATAGCCATGCTCGTCTATCGCTTTTTTGGCCGCTTCGATCACTTTGGGATGCGAAGAGAGACCCAAATAGTTGTTGGCACAGAAGTTTAGCACTTCTGCTCCGGTGCTTACTTTGATGGCGGCACCCTGAGGCGTGGTAATGATTCGCTCGCGTTTGTACAAACCGGCGTTTTCTATTTCTTCTAGTTCTTGCTGCAGAACAGGCTGTAAAGTTTTATACATATTTATTTTTCATTTAAGATGCAACCATATTGCTGGTAGATCGCTCTACAAATATAAGAGACGTTAACAAACTTTAACAGTTTAAATGTGTTAAGTTCCAGAACTTAATCGATATTTATAATTTTAAATCCACTTTATGAAGAAAATTATCCTCTCCCTATTTTTTGTCATCACATCCCTGAATTTATTATTTGCGCAACAATATCAAGTGAGCGGAAAAATAACCGACAACAAGGGCGAGATCATTCCCTTTGCATCGGTATACCTCAAAAACACCACCCATGGCGTATCGGCAAACGTAGACGGGCTTTACAAGCTTGTGCTCGACAAAGGAAGTTACACCCTGGTTTACAAGGCCATAGGTTACAAAACAACGGAAAAGGCGGTTTCGGTAAATGATAACCTCACACTTAACCAAACATTGAGCGAAGAAAGCTATACCTTAAACAATGTAGTGATCAGGCCTAATGCCGAAGACCCTGCCTATGCCATCATCAGGCAGGCTATTGCCAACCGCGAAAAGCACTTGACCGAGGTGGACGAATACAGCACCGATGTATACATCAAAGGCATGCAAAAACTGGTTGGCGCACCAAAAAAGTTCTTGGGCCGCGACATCCAGAAGACCTTAGATCTCGACACCAATCGCAAAGGCATACTCTATTTGTCAGAATCGCAGTCGAAGTTCAGCTTTAAGCGCCCTGGCAAGGTTAAAGAAGAAATGGTATCATCTAAAGTATCGGGCCGAAGCAATGCCTTCAGCTTCAACAAAGCTTCAGACTTGATCATCAACTTCTACAACAACCTGTTGCTCGAGGGATCGGGATTGAGTTCGAGAAGTTTTGTTTCGCCCATCGCCGACAACGCCCTATTCTATTACAAATACAAACTTTTGGGCGTTTCTGAAGAGAACGGGGTAAGAATCAACAAAATAGAAGTAACGCCTCGCCGCACCAACGATCCGGTTTTCAGGGGCATTGTTTACATTGCCGACGATAGCTGGAGATTGATGGGCACCAATTTATACCTTACCGCAGATGCGGGCATCAACCTGATCGATACCCTGAACATTAGTCAGCAGTTTATCAAGGTAGAGGATGTTTATATGCCTTCCAGCATCAAGTTCCAGTTTAATGGCAGCGTGCTTAAATTCAAGTTCGAAGGCTATTTTGTGGGAGTTTACAGCAATTTTAACATCCATCCAAATTTTCCCAAAAACTATTTCACGTCCGAAATCCTGAAAGTAACCAAAGCCGTTAACAAGAAAGACTCACTGTATTGGGCCAACAACAGGCCCATCCCGTTAACCGACGAGGAAAGGTATGACTACAAGCGGAAAGACAGTATCGCCTTGCGCAAGGAATCGAAGCATTACCTGGATTCGCTAGAACGCGAAAACAACAAATTTGGCATGGTTAAACTCGCCTTAACGGGCTATAGCATCAATAACAGGTACGATAAAAAATCCTATTATTTTGATCCGTTGATCCGTTCTATTTTTTACAATACGGTTGAAGGCGTCGGCATCAAATACGGCGTAACCTATCGGAAGCAACTGGAAGACCGCAAATCTTATAGCATCAGACCAGAGGCTCGCTACGGATTTTCTAACCATGTATTTACAGCCAACCTGAGTGGCAATTATTATTACGACCCATTGAAAAGAGCCAGTGTAAGTGCTTCTTTTGGCAGCGACATTGCCGATTTGAACCGTTACGGCTCCATGAGCTTATTAACCAATTCGATAAACACCTTGCTGTTTGAGCGAAACCTGTCTAAGTTTTACAAAAAGGAATTTGCCAATGTGGCCTCCACCAGGGAATTGGCCGACGGCTTGCAAGCTTCGGTGGCGGTAGAATATACCCGAAACTCTACCCTCAAAAACACGAACAGTTTTAAGATCAGGAACGTAAAAGACGAAGAGTTTACGTCGAACAACCCGTTTACGCCAGAATCGGAAACCCCATTGTTCCCAACCTATAATTCATTTAACATAAGCGCCACCTTAAATTATACCATTGGCCAAAAATACATCACCAGACCTGATGGCAAGTTCTATGAGGATTCGAAATATCCGCGTTTCCAACTGGGTTACCGCAAGGGCATCAAAAACGTATTGGGCAGCGATGTCGATTACGATTTGCTGAGCATCGAAGTATCGCAAGAACGCATCAGCGCAGGTCTGTTGGGCTTTTCTTCGTTTGTAATTGGCGCGGGCAAGTTCCTGAACAACAATGTGGTTTATTATCCGGAAAGCAAGCATTTTAGGGGCAACAACTCTACCATTTTTCCACCTAACCTGCGCAAGTTCAGGTACCTCGATTTTTATTTGTACAGCACGGACAAACAGTATGTAGAGGCTCATTTCGAACATAATTTTGCCGGCTTCATCATCAATAAAATTCCGTTGCTGCGCAAGCTCAAGCTCGAAGAATTTGTGGGCATTAATTACCTTACCCAACCTCAGAAGAAATATTATGCCGAATATTATTTTGGTGTACAGCGCCTGGGCTTTGGCGTGAGTTATGGCTATGCCTACAACGGCAACAAGAAAGTAGAGCAAGGTTTTAGGCTTGCCTATGCTTTTTAAAAGTTAAAGGTTAAAAGTGAAAAGTTTTAAGTTTTAAAGTTGAAGGCTGGGAATTAAATCAGGCACCCGTTTCGCTACAATATTCGATTGAGGAGAGCTGATGGTGGCCTATTGGCCAAAGAACCAAAATAGCGCGTTGCCTTCATTCTCAATTTTAACTTTTCACTTCTTTCTACCTTTTTTGCTATCTTTGCAGCGCATTAAACGCCGTTTGCAGCGGTATCAATGAATTATGAATTATCAGACTTTACTTTACTACTGCTATTCTCCAATAGCCGATGCAGAACAATTTGCTGCAGATCACCTCGCTTTTTGTAAATCTTTGGGCCTTGTAGGCCGTATCATTGTAGCCGACGAAGGCCTGAACGGGACCGTTTCGGGAACCGTAAAAGCCTGTGCCGCTTACATGGCGCATGTGCATGCCGACGAACGCTTTGCCAAAACCGAGTTCAAGATAGACGATGTGGCCGAGCCTTCTTTCATGAAGATGCACTGTCGCTACAAGGCCGAAATTGTACATTCGGGATTGCGAGATATCAGCATCATCGACCCGAACAAACAAACAGGAAAACATTTGGAGCCTTTGGAATTCAGCAGGATGATGGAAGAAGAAGACGTAATTGTGCTCGATGTACGCTCCAATTATGAACACAATTTGGGCAAGTTCAAAAATGCGATTACGTTAGACATCGACAATTTCCGCGATTTTCCAGACCAGATCAATGCCCTGGCGCAATACAAAGACAAAAAAGTAATGACCTATTGTACAGGCGGAATCAAATGCGAAAAGGCATCTGCCCTGCTCCTGCACCATGGTTTTAGCGATGTTTACCAATTGCACGGGGGCATCATCAAGTATGGCAAAGAAGCTGGCGGAAAGGACTTTGAAGGCAAATGCTACGTTTTTGACAACCGTATTGCCGTTGATGTCAATTCGGTAAACCCTACTGTAGTTTCAAAATGCTTTAATTGTGGCAAAACTACATCAAAGATGATCAATTGTGCCAATCCGGAGTGCAATGAACACTTTACGCAATGTGATGAATGTGGCGAAGAACTACAGGGTTGCTGCTCGGTTGCCTGCACCACCCACCCGCGCAAACGTCCTTACGACGGAACGGGCTATTACGTCAAAGTTCCACAGCCCATAGCAAAAGCCTAATCAGCTATTAACCAGCAAGGTAGATGACAAAATGCCAATAGATGATTATATTTATAGCTGCAAAACCATCTACCCATGGAACTACAAACGATAAAAAACAAGATTTATGAGATCAGGAGCCAAAAGGTAATCTTGGATTTTGATCTCTCGGCTTTGTACGAAACCGAAACAAGGGCCTTAAAACAAGCCGTAAACAGAAACATGGATCGCTTTCCGGAAGACTTCATGTTTCAGCTAACCAAGGCCGAATGGCTGGAGCTTATCACAAATTGTGACAACCTGCCTCCAACCGCTAAATTTAGTCCGTCAAGACCTTATGCTTTTACAGAACAGGGAGTGGCCATGATTTCGAGCATCCTGAAAAGCAAAAAGGCCATTGAAGTTAACATTGGCATTATGCGGGCCTTTGTACTCATCAGGCAATACGCACTGTCTCATAGCGAGTTAACCGAAAAGCTACGGGAGATCGAAGCAAAATTTGACCAGCAGTTTAGCGATGTTTATGAGGCCCTGACTTTTCTGATGAATAAAAACAAACTCTAAACCAACCAAAAGCAGCGCGAAAAAATCGGCTATAAAATCACTTCTTAAATCTAATCCAACTATTACAATGCGTGCCTTACTCACCATCTTTTTCTTGTTCGTTTCAAACACCTTTATGACTTTGGCCTGGTATGGGCACTTAAAGTTTAAGGACATGGAATGGAGCAAAAGTCTGGGCCTAGTTACCATCATCCTCATCAGTTGGGGTATTGCCTTGTTCGAATATATTTTTCAAGTACCAGCCAACAAATACGGCTTTAAAGAAAATGGCGGGCCATTTAACCTCATGCAGCTCAAAGTAACGCAAGAAGCCATTTCCATTACCGTGTTTTTGATCTTCTCTATTTTGTTTTTCAAGACTGAGAAAATTGCCTGGAACCACATCGTGGCCTTTGTTCTTATCATATTGGCTGTATTCTTCGCCTTTATCAAGAAATAGATATTGTATTATTTTTTAATACCTATATTTATTTTTGTTCGAACAATCGGACTAGCAATCTCCAAGAATATCCCTGTATGCTGATTAAAAATAAGCCACTCCAATATTTTTTAGCCTGTGTTGGCTTTTGCCTGTTTGCTTTTTCTGCCTGGGGCAGCGGCATTCAGAGTATTGGGGTTCCTTATGTACAGAACTATCCCAAATCACTGTACCTTTCTGGAAACCAAAATTGGTCTATAGCCAAAGACAAATCTGGATTGGTTTATTTTGGCAATGCCGAAGGCCTATTGGTTTACGATGGAAAATATTGGCAACAGTACAAAATGCCCAACCGCCAAATCGTGCGTTCGGTAGCAACCAGCACCGACGGACGTATTTATGCTGGTGGCTTTGGCGAGTTTGGCTATTGGTCGTACCAAAACCGAAAGCTGGCCTATACTTCGCTTATCAAGCTTATTCCCAAGCCCTATCAGCTAACGGATGAAATCTGGAAGATACACATCAACGGCAAAAAGATATATTTTCAGTCTTTTTCTACGATTTACATTTATGAAAACAAAAAGGTAAGCGTAGTCAAAGCGCCAAATGCGATGCTTTTTTTACATCAGGTGGGCCAACGCATGTTTGCAGAGGTACTAGGCAAGGGCCTTTTTGAACTCAAGGGAAAAACTTTTGTGCCGATGGCTGGAAGCGAAGCCCTGGGTACGGCCAGCGTACTCTCTATCCTGCCGTACAAAGGCGACCGCTTTTTAATAGGCACCAGCAAAAATGGCCTGTTTATTTATGATGGACAAACTTTTACGCCTTTTATCAATGCGGCCAACAATTTTCTAAAAACCTACCAGCTTAACAACGGTGTTAAAATCCTCAACAAGTATTATGCGTACGGCACTATTCTAAATGGCCTTATCATTATCGACGAAGATGGCAACATTGTGCAGCGCATCAACAAATCGAGTGGCCTGCAGAACAATACGATCCTGAGCCTGTATGCCGACGACGAACAGAACCTTTGGGCAGGCTTGGACAACGGCATCGACCGCATTGAGCTCAACTCTCCACTCTATTTCTACTTTGACAAAGTAGGCCAGTTCGGAACAGTATATTCGAGCCTGATCGTAGGCAATAAAATTTACTTAGGCACCAACCAGGGGCTTTTTTCTAGTCCTTGGCTACCAGAAAGCGGTAACCTGTTCAATTCGTTCGACTTCCGCCTCGTACCCAATACGCAGGGCCAGGTTTGGGATTTGCGGGAAATAGATGGGCAACTACTCTGCGGGCACAATGACGGAACATTCCGCGTAACGGGAAACCAGATCCAAAAAATATCGTCCATCAGTGGCGGCTGGACCATTAAGAAGCTTACTTCCAATACCAATTTTCTGATCCAAGGCACCTACACGGGTTTGGTGATTTTTGCAAAGGGTGCGGATGGGCAATGGAAATTCAGCCACAAGGTTGCCGGCTTTAACGAACCTTCCCGATA
>JBCNPG010000219.1:0-5753 GCA_039593445.1 Pedobacter sp. | reverse complement strand
TGCGTGGCCATGAGGAAGCTTCAGGCACCAAATATGTGCCTCAGCATCTTTTCGACGAATGGGCGGTTAAAGACCCTGTCAAGAATTTTGAAGCCTACCTGATTGAGCAAGGCGTTTTGAACGAAGAACTTATTGGCCACATTAAAAGTTCCTTTAAATCAAGTATAGAAGCCGAAGTAGAGGCTGCCTTTAACGAGGAAGAGCCAACTGCCAGCGAATTGGCCGAAGAAGCGGATATGTATGCGCCTTACGAGCCTAAAGGAATCGCTCCGGGCCCTGTACAAAGCGAAAAACGTTACCTCGACGCCATTAGCGATGGCCTGCGTGAAAGTATGCAAAAGCACCCAAAACTGGTGATTATGGGACAAGACATTGCCGAATATGGTGGTGCTTTTAAGATTACAGAGGGCTTTGTGGATGCTTTTGGCAGAGAAAGGGTACGTAATACCCCAATCTGCGAATCGGCAATTGTAGGCGCGGGCTTGGGCCTTTCCATCAATGGCTATAAAGCGGTGGTTGAAATGCAGTTTGCCGATTTTGTAAGCTGTGGCTTTAACCAAATCGTAAACAACCTGGCCAAAACATATTACCGCTGGGGCGAAAAAGCCAATGTCGTAGTGCGCATGCCCACGGGTGCGGGCACGGGTGCAGGTCCTTTCCACTCGCAAAGCAACGAAGCTTGGTTTACCAAAACCCCGGGCTTAAAAGTGGTTTATCCAGCCTTTCCAGCGGATGCCAAAGGCCTACTGACCAGTGCAATCAATGATCCTAATCCGGTTATTTATTTCGAGCACAAATACCTGTACCGCAGCCTTACCGGCTTAGTACCCGATGGCTATTACACCGTCGAAATCGGCAAGGCCAATGTATTGAAACAAGGCAAGCAATTGAGTATCATCACCTATGGCTTAGGTGTGCATTGGGCAATCGATTATTTGGAAAAACACCCCGAAATTTCGGCTACGCTGGTTGATTTGGTAAGCCTGCAGCCTTGGGACAAAGATGCCGTAGCCAATGCCGTTAAAACTACCGGTAGGGTTGTTATTTTACACGAAGATACTTTGACAAATGGTTTTGGCGCAGAGCTTTCAGCCTGGATTGCGGAACATTGTTTCGAATACCTGGATGCTCCCGTAATGCGCTGTGCAAGCTTAGATACGGCCATCCCAATGAGTAAGGTGCTGGAAGAAGACTTCTTGGCCAAGAAAAGGCTCGAAGAAGTTGTAGAAAGAATTTTAGTTTATTAAAAAAGGGGCTCTGGGCCCCTTTTTTGTTTATGTCCTTATTTATGGTTCCAATGGATATGGCCCACCAACTCCATCTAATGTACAATTAGCTTGATTGGCCACATACTCTTCGTAGCGGATACATCCTCCCCAAACTGCAGTATGCGTTTCCGAAGTTGGTGGATTGGATTCCCAACCCCAAGGACCCCAAATACCGCCAGGATGATTCACAACAATATCGTAACTTAATACGCAACGAACCAGTACCGAACCCTCGCCACAATAACTACCTCCCTGTACGCCACCAGTAACTTTTTTCATCTCTGCTTTGCTAAGTGCATTTAGTTTTTTCATGTTTTCTTTTTGGTTTTTGGTTTTAGGCAAGCCTATTGTGCCTGGCTTACTTGGGCAGTACTAAAACGTTAGTACACGTTTGGATACAGTGTTTGCAAACTTGAACCCCGAATAGCTGATTGAGTTTTTTGACAAAATTTCAACTAACTTATTAGTATAAAATTAGCCTTATTTACTATCTTATGGTATGATTTGACGGACATTTTCAAGCTTAAAAAGAATAAAAATATTCCTACCTAAAAAACTATTGACTAGCACATGTTATCGAAATTTAAACTTAAGAAGACCGAAATGAGGGCGGTACGCAGCGCTAACATTCGCAAATTCAGGAACGAAAGATGTCTTACACAGGAATACATGGCCAGCGAACTTGGAATTGGCCAAAGTGCCTATCAAAAAATAGAAACTGGCGAGGTAAGCCTATCTACGGAGCGCCTGTTACAGATCGCGGCCATTTTGGGCAAGCCTATCGAGGCTTTTATAGGCGATGGTACAGCGCCTGATCAGGAAAGTTCAAAAAACAATTCCAAAGAAATAGAACTGATGCAGAAGATGATTCTTCAGCAAGAAAAAAGAATAGAAGAGCTTGAGGCGAAGGTCGAAAGAAAAAATGCGAAAATAGAAGAACTCAAGCAAGTACTGAGCCTAAAAAACTAAATGATTTGGTTATGGTATACGCCTAAATGGCTGAAATTTGAAATGATAAACGCTTCGGTATATTTCCAATTGGCGTTGGAAAATGCTAAGTCATTTCACCGAATAAGTCGATCAGATGCTAATAATTACAACCTATCGAGCCGGTGTTTTGTGTACACACCCATCCGGCCCAACAATATTGCTGGCACAACGTCATCCGGTCATAACAAACTGAGGAACCTGAAATGGGATCTGTACAGGTTGCACTCCAAGCAGGAACACCGCCTTTTACTTTTTTCATCTCGCTTTTGCTTAATAAATTTGATTTTTTCATGATTTGGGTTTAAGGGTTTATAGATTATTGGCCTTTCCGCGCAGGGCCATACACCGCGACATTTGTTTTACAACCGCATGCTGGTTATCATTAGAATTAACTATAAATTAATAATTATCATCCCAATAACCAAATCCATCGCTCAAAAAGAGCACCCGGTTGTTTAAAAATATACCGGCTCAGCCACCCTGACTGTTAAACATTTTGGTCATGTTTCTCAAAAACCGTTGCAGCAACGAGCTTTCGCGGGTAATGATCTCGGCATCGGCTACCATACCCTGTTTTAGCACAATGGGATGTTCAGGGTCTTTCTGTTCAAATTGCTGAAAATCTATTTTGGCTACAAATACGCTATCTTTCAGGGCTACATCGGTAATATAGCTTACTTTGCCATTGATGGCTCCAAATTCTTCAAAAGGATAGCTTCTCAGCTTAACCAATGCCCTTTGCCCTACGCTTACCTTACCCATGTTGTATTGAGGGATCTGCACTTCACCAAAAAAATTGGTATTGCCCGGATTAACGATAAACAACTCCTGGTTTGCCGACACATTCTGGTTTTCCTGCAAAATACCTACATAGCCTATCCTACCCGACATCGGTGCCGACACCACGTATTTCAGCATCCAGCTTTCCGTTTCGTTGATCATGCTGTTTAATGCCTGTACAAACTTTGCCTGTTGCTCCTTAATGGTATTTTCTAAGGTAGCCAGTTCTTTTTGTTTGGCCAGGTAGCTGGCGTTGTTATTGATTAACGCGGTAGCAGTTTGCTCCAAAGGGTATTTACTAGCCAGGTACTTGTTTTCCTGTTGCTTAAATTCGCTGTTGGATATTACGTTCTTACTTTTCAGCTTTTTGTAGTTTTCATACTCCTCCTCGGCATTGGCATATTCCTTTTCTTGGATCTGCTTCTGTTTGTAAATCTGTTGCTGCAGCTTTCGTACTTCTTCAAGGTCTTTTTGCAGGTAAGCCTTTTGCGTTAAATAAAAGCCCCCGTTTTGGGTACTGATAAATTGCAGGTACTCTTGGTAAAAAGCCTGATAGTTGCCTTGCAGTTCGCCTAGGTTGAGGCCTTTGGTATCTAGATCCTTTGCTGTAATAACCTGGCTATCGCCCAGCTTCTTGCGGAGCTGGTTCAACTTGACGACCAAGCTCATCACGTCGTAATGATTGGCCGTGCTTTCGATAAAGGCCAGCGGGTCTTTGTCGTTAACCAACTGATTGTCTTTCACCAAAAGCTTAACCAGCTTGCCTGGCTGATGGGCAATTACTTCTTTTGGTGCATTGAGCGAATTAACCTTTAATGAGGTTTTTACGATGTCTGGATAGCGTATAAATGCCGACAACAGAATAATGGCCAATAAAATCAACAGAATCAGCGTAATTCCCCGTCTTAATATCCACGAGGGAACGGCAGTAATGATTTCGCTGACTTCTTCGCTGTGCTGGTAAATGCTTTCCTCTCTTAATGGCATATGCGTATTAGTTTCCTAGTTCCAATTGATTTTTTACCAAATTATAATATTCGCCTTTTTTCTTAGTCAGTTCGGCATGGGTACCTTGCTCAATGATCACTCCTTTGTCGAGCACCACGATATTATCTGCATTTTTGACCGTACTTAAGCGATGTGCCACTACCACTACGGTTCTGCCTTTAAAAAAGTCTTCCAAGTTCTGCATAATTACGCTTTCGTTGTTCGCATCCAAGGCATTGGTGGCTTCGTCAAAGAAGATATAAGCCGGATCTTTATAAACTGCCCTCGCAATCAATATCCTTTGCTTTTGTCCCTGGCTAATGCCATTGCCCTCTGCTCCTATCTTGGTATTCAGTCCCAAAGGCAGGCTTTCGATCAGATCGCCAATGTTGGCCACTTTAATGGCATGCTGCAACTTGGCCATATCAGGATACTCGTCGGCCACAGCAATATTCTTGGCAATGCTGTCCGAAAATATAAAACCGTCTTGCATTACTGTGCCACACTGCTTGCGCCAGTAACCATAGCCAATTTGGTCTAGATGCGTTGCGCCTATCTTGATATCTCCCTTTTGAGGTACATAAAACCGTAGCAAAAGCTTTAAAATAGTGGTTTTGCCACTGCCACTCATGCCTACGATAGCAGTGGTTTTGCCATGCGGAATGGCCAAATCTATTCCCTTAAGCACTGGTTCGTTGCCTGCACCCGGATAGGTAAAGCTCAGGTTATTGATAGCGATGCTTTGATCCATCGGCAATTCCTTGAGGAAGCTCTTGTCTGCAGGCTCTTCATCTTCCATCTGGTGGATTTCATTCAAGCGTTCCAGACTGATTTTGGCATCCTGCAGCTGCTGGATAAAGCCCAGCAATTGTTCTATCGGACTATTCACCTGCCCCACAATGTATTGGATGGCCATCATTCCGCCCAAGGTAAGCTGCCCATCGATAACCGATTTGGCCACCAGGAAAGTAATTAGAATATTTTTTCCTTCGTTGATGAAAAATGCGCCGGCCTGCTGGATCTGGCCAAGTGAAAGGCTTTTGATACTAAACTTGAACAAACCCGCCTGCAGGCGTTCCCATTCCCAGCGTTTCTGCTGCTCGCAATTATTGAGCTTGATTTCCTGCATACCGCCAATCAGTTGCACGATGCTGCTCTGGTTTTTGGAAGAAATATCGAAACGTTTAAAATCCAGTTCTCTCCGCCGTTTTAAGAAGGCGATTACCCAGGCCGAATAAAGAATACTGCTGGCCAAGAAAATGATAAAGATGTTGACATTATAATAAGCCAAAACCCCTGTAAATACAACCAGGTTAAACATCGAAAAAATCGTGTTCAGCGTAGAACCCGTGAGAAAGCTTTCAATTCGCTTCTGGTCATTCATCCTTTGCATGATATCGCCCGTCATCTTGGTATCGAAAAAACTCATCGGCAGCTTCATCAGCTTGATGAGGAAATCGGTCAAGATGGAGATGTTGATCCGGGTACTGATATGCAACAAGATCCAGGAGCGTATAAAATCGACACTCGTACGCCCCAAGAACAACATGGTTTGCGCAATGAGAATGATATAGATAAAGTTAAGGTTACGCGTATTGATACCGATATCTACCACCGATTGGGTAAGGAAGGGAACGATCAGTTGCAACAAACTGCCTACCCCAAGGCCTACAAAAAGCTGGGCAACCAGTTGTTTATAGCGATAAAGGTAACGCAACAGGAAAGAAA
>JBCNPG010000218.1:0-5754 GCA_039593445.1 Pedobacter sp. | reverse complement strand
TATTGCTTTTTTTAATCGCATTGCATTAGAAAATGCCAATACAGGAATGCGTATCTTGCCAACTTTCTTTTCCGATAACTATTTGAGCATTTTGCCCGGCGAAAAGAAAACGGTAACCATCGAATTTCCAGACCAGGGCACTGTGCCTTTGGCCATAAGGGTTTACGGATGGAATGTGAAAGACCAACGATTGCCGGTTAAATAACCTGGCAAAATATAAAGGAACAACAATGTATGGCGGGAGAGCTTTAGAACAATTAGGGATGATTTATTATATCGGCTTCTCCTGCCTGCATTGTTTATGGCTAAATTCGAATTTTGAATAAGAATGAAATTAATCTACTTACCAAATGAATAAATATGTAATGGGCATAGACATCGGTGGCTCCCATATCACTACAGCTATGCTAAATATGGAAAACAAAACAATTTTGGCCGATAGCTATGTGAGGAAAAAGATCAATTCGAGGGCAACGCATGAACACATACTAGCCGATTGGACAGCCGTAATTGGAGAGACCCTAGCCCAGGCAGGCATGGAAAGCTGCAAAATAGGAATTGCCATGCCGGGCCCTTTCGATTATGAAAAGGGTATTTCCTACATGAAGAATACAACGAAGTACGAAGCTTTTTATGGGCTAAATGTAAAAGAAATGCTCGCCGAGAAGCTAAATATGCCAGTAAACGATATTTTAATGCAAAATGATGCCGCCTGCTTTCTGGCTGGAGAGGTTTTTGCCGGCGTTGGACAAGGTTTTGACAAGGTTATTGGCCTCACCCTGGGCACAGGCTTGGGTACTGCCGTTTATGAGCAGGGGAAAGTAAGGGATGCCGATCTTTGGCAAACGCCGTTTTTGGATAGCTATGCCGAAGACCACCTATCTACCCGCTGGTTTTTAAGACACTATTACGAACTGACCGGAATCAACGTGATCGATGTGAAGGAAATGGCCAAGTTTTATGAAACTTCATCCAACGTTAGAGAGGTATTTGAAGAATTTGCCGTCAACCTGGCCAATTTTATCATGGATTTTCAACGCGCGGAAAATGCCGAAGCGCTGATCATTGGAGGTAATATTGCCAATGCCTCGGCAAAGTTCCTGCCTGGCTTGACCAAACAGTTTAAAAAGCATGATTTTGCATTGCCTATCTATATTTCGGAGCTAAACGAACAAGCGGCGCTTATTGGCGCAGCCAGTTGTTGGCAGGATAAAAACTAATTGATAGTTTCTTTACAAATAGGAAAAAGGCCTTGCCCCTCGGCAAGGCCTTTTTTGTTTGAGGGAAGATCTTGGCTTTGTCAAATTAACATGCCGACATAGGGACTAAAATTGAATAAAATGAATAGATAAATAACAAAAGTTACTCGTCTATTAATCCAATTTTGGTTATCTTGGATAATAAGGGCTAAAAATCATCCTAACGTGCATTGTTTATATCCATCCTTCAAATTCTTCAAGCGGTTTTGGTGGATCTTTGCTTTGGTGGGCATTTTTTTTGAAGTGTCTTGCCGGAAAGCAATCGAGCCAGCGCAAAATCATGACGCGAAAGTAGATAGCGCATTTGATGTAGCGAACGGATTGCTCAATAGTGGCGAAATTAACCGCTCTATTCTGTATGTAGATTCTGTTTATGGTACCTTGTCAAGTCCAGGCCCCATAGACCTTTGGAAGAAGTATAATTTCCTCAGCAATTTTTATCTGTATTACAATGTTGCCCCGCTCAAAGCAGAAAAATATGTAGACAGCATGTTTGCCATGCTTAAAAACAAATTGCCCCAATACAATACCGAGTATGCCTTAACGCTTTTTGCCAAAGGCGATGCATTGCGTGTCCAGCATCGGTACGACAAGGCTTTTGAAAGTTACTATCAGGGCCATTCTTTTGCCAAGGAAAACCTGGATAGCTGTCAGGTAGCAGGCTTTTCGGCAAAGCTGGGCTTGGTTAGGTATGTACAGCAGCATTATTTAAAAGCCGTACCTTATTTTAAGCAATCTTTGAAAGAATTGGCCAGCTGTACCGATAATTCTACTTTCGAAAACCAGTTTATTACGCCTCAATCAACCTATAACAGTATCGCACTGTGCTTTGAGCGTGCCAATGAGCCAGATAGTGCGCTGCGTTATTACTTGCATGGTTTGGCTTTTATCAATCGGGTAGAATCCAAATATCCAAGCAGAAAGCCCTACATGGAAACGGCAAAAGGGGTTTTTTATGGAAATTTAGGGGGCTTGTACAGCCGGATGAAAGATTATGCCAGCGCCGAAAAATACCTTAAATTGAGCATTAGCATCAATGACAGGCCTGGTTATGCCATTGGCGATGCCCAAACTGCCAAAGCCAAGCTCGCCGATCTGTATCTCCGTACCGATCGTTTGCCTGCTGCAAAAAATACGATTGCCGAGCTCGAAAGCAATGTGGCTAGCCTGGAGGGCGAAAATGATGCCAATCTTAACTTGCGCAATTGGCTTCATCAGCTCCAGGCCCGTTATTTTGAAAGCGTTGGCGACACCAATAAGGCATACCGGTCAATGCTCAAATACAATGCACTTAAAGATTCGCTTTCCGCAGTGAATAGCGAGCTTAAAAGCGCCGATCTTGACGTAGCTTTTAAACAGGCAGAGCAGCAACATTTGCTTGCGCTGGTTAAAAGAGATCGTCATTTAAAGAACGTATACTTGGTGGCATCTGCCATTATCTCGGTTATGGCTATCATTATCCTACTCATGGTGTGGCTAAGCCTGAAGCGCTCACGAATCCATGTGGCCAACCTCACCGCCTTGAACAAAAGGGTAATCGAACAGAACGAACAGTTGCAAAGAACACTCTCCATATTGGAGCAAAGCCAGTTGGATAATGCACAACTTATGAAGCTGGCCGCACACGACCTTCGAAGCCCAATTGGAGCGATAGATATGCTTGCCGATATGTTACTGGCCAAAAATACGCTCCAAGCCAGCGAAAATGATTTGGTTGGCCTGATGAAACAATCGACAGAAGACTGCCTGAACCTTGTTGCGCAGCTGCTGCAACCAACCGTGGGCACCAATGCACTTAAAAAAGAGCCTGAGGACCTTTTTGGCATGCTCAATTATTGCATAGCGCAACTCCAACTCAAGGCCGAAACCAAACACCAGCAGCTTTTGCTCCATGGCCAGCCTCTGGTGGTATCAGTAAATGCGGTGCAGCTTTGGCGGGTTGTCAGCAACCTGATTGGTAATGCCATCAAATTCAGCTATGAGCATGGCATTATCGAAATAACCCTGAGCCATACCGATAAAGATGCCTTGATTTCGGTTAAGGATAATGGCATTGGAATTCCAAACGAGCTGAAGGAAAGCATATTCGACATCTACAGCAAAAGCACGAGAGTTGGAACAGCAGGCGAGCAGACTTTTGGTTTGGGACTAGCTATTTCAAGGCAGATTGTTGAAGCGCATAATGGCAAAATATGGTTTGAAAGCGAAGTTGGGGTAAGCACTATTTTTTATGTGGCCCTGCCCCTGGATCAACCAGTGCATTCAATTCCAAAAACGGAACATCAAACAGTAAAAAACTGATTTACGAAACAGCTTAAAGCTGGAGAACAGTTTGCACAATCAGTAAAGCCAGACCTGCAATCAATGCCCATGCACTTCAAAATCAAATGTTTTGTAAATTGACAGCATTGCCAAGCCCGATCAACTTTTATCGTTTGGCCTAAATCGGTAAATTAGTGCCGAATAATGATGTAAGGAAAACAGAAACGACATGAATACTACAGATAAACACAATGAGCGCATTGCAAAGATGACTTTTGCATCGGTCTATCCTATGTATGTAAAGAAAGTGGAAACGAAAGGGCGGACAAAGGAAGAGCTGGACCAGGTCATTGCCTGGCTTACCGGTTTTGACAAGCAGCGGCTCAATCAACTGATCGATGAAAAAGTAACCTTTGAAACCTTTTTCCAGCGGGCTACCTTAAATCCGAATGCCGTGCTCATTACCGGTGTGATCTGTGGTTATCGCATCGAAGAAATCGACAACCCTTTGACTAAACAGGTGCGCTATCTTGACAAATTGATAGATGAACTGGCCAAGGGTAAGAAAATGGAAAAGATATTGCGGAACGGGTAAATCGCTAATGAAAAAATTTATCTAGAACTTTCTAAAGCCTGTGTTTCATTTTTTTTGATGAGCAAGGTCACTTTCCTACCAGGTATCTGCTCATATCCAGGCCCACCAGAAAAGCATAGAGTTCGTTGTTTTCATGCGGTTATTAGTAGATTATTGGAAGTAAAAGAACTATCATGTTAAGGCAGGTATGCATACCAAAGGTGTGATGCTTTTAGGAGATTATCCTAGCGAAAGTCCTCTTGCTTTCTGAAAATCGGTACCGATGCAATCATTTTCAGGTCCAAAGAAGAAGTCGCCGATATATTGGAATGTATGTTATTTAGGTGCTAAGCATGTTGTATCAGTTTGCTGGCCAATGAAAAATCGTCTTAGCATTATGTATTGTCATACTGGGAGGCAATGGTTGCAATTAGCTACTTAAAAATCCAAAACAGTTTACCAATGGCTATGAGCGCCTGCTTATCTAGGCGACATATTTTACGATATGGGAAATTACATAAAGTGCATTTTTTTGGAATGAACTATTCGATTTGTAGACAGATAGCATAAGCTGTTTAGTTTGTTTTTAATGTTGTGATTTTCAGTTTCTTGTTGTTTGGGTTTTGGTTTGTACTATAGTTGTATTTTGCCAAATTTTCCCCCTGAATCTATCTTAACAGCACCTTCTCCTTGAACCTGGCTTGTTTAGTGTTTTGCGGAATAAGCGCCTCGGAGTGTTGAGAGATATGCCCTTGGAATAATAATTTATTTTTGTTATCTATTTGGTTTTCAGTTGTTTGTTTTTTGGTTTTCGTTTTGTATAAGTACAGAACAAAACCTTCCCTGTTTTAAATAAAAGTTCACTTAAGAAACAATTTATAGATTATGGGGAAAATTTTACAAATTACAGTTGGTTTTATACTGCTGTCTTTGATGGCGTTCTCGCAGGAAAAGATAAAAGATGGTAGCATTGCAGGCAATAATCTGCCCAATAAAGATGCTATTCTCGAACTTGAAAGTATGGGCAAAGGCCTGTTGTTTACGCGTGTATCGCTTAAAGCCACAACCGATGCCAGTCCATTATCCGCTCACATAGCCGGTATGATGGTGTACAACATAGCCACGGCCGGCGATGTAACTCCAGGCATCTATTATAACGATGGGCTTAGATGGGTTTCTGCCAAAGGCCTAAAAGGCGATGCCGGCAACATATTGATCGAAAGCCAGCCTGGTAAAACAGGTCAGCCGGGAATTCCTGGACAGCCTGGTGGCCCAGGGGCTGGAACTAACATCGTCATAAACGATAGTGGTACATGGATATACAATCCTGCTACTCAAACATGGACAAATATGAGTGGCACGCCGGGCCCTAAAGGCGACAAGGGTGATGCAGGCTTAACTGGTGCCCAAGGGCCGATAGGCTTGACTGGTGCTACAGGCGCCCAAGGTCCAATTGGTTTGACGGGTCCGGCTGGTGCACAGGGTCCTAAAGGCGACAAGGGTGATACAGGCTTAACTGGTGCCCAAGGGCCGATAGGTTTACCTGGCGCTACAGGGGCCCAAGGTACAATTGGTTTGCCAGGTCCGGCTGGCGCTCAAGGGCCAAAAGGCGATAAGGGTGATATAGGTCCGACAGGTCCAAAAGGAGATAAAGGAGAG
>JBCNPG010000217.1:0-5729 GCA_039593445.1 Pedobacter sp. | reverse complement strand
TATTTCTTCCTGGTTTAACCCATTCAGCCTGCAATGCAATTTGAAGGTATCACGTATCATTTGGGCAAAATTGCCCTCTCCACGCATGCGCATGCCAAAACGACTGTCATTTACCTCTCCATTATGGCAGCTTTGGATCGCATGCCATACCTTTTCAAAGCGATCTGGAAAGTTCTTTTGCAACCAGTCTTCAAAAATGGTACTGATGGCGCCATTTAGCCTTACCACGGTATAGCCAGCAGATTTGGCGCCGTTATCGGCCACCGCTTTGAGGATAGCCGGCATTTCATGGTTGTTGAGCCCTGGAATCATAGGTGCGGCCATAGCTCCGGTAGGCAAGCCAACCTTGCTCAGTTCTGCTATGATTTTGAGGCGTTGCTTGGCGGTAGTGGTGCGAGGCTCCAGCTTAAGCCTCAGTTTTTCGTTCAGGCTGGTTATCGAAACAAAAACCATGGCCAGGTTTTGTTTGGCCATTTCCTGTAAGATGTCCAAATCTCTTAAAATAAGGGCGTTTTTGGTAATCATAGATATGGGTTGCTTATAGGCCAAGGCAATTTCCAGCAATTGCCTGGTAAGCTTAAACTTGCGCTCGGCAGGCTGATAACAATCGGTATTGCCAGAAAGGGAAATAGGGTAGGCATCCCACGATTTTTTTTCCAAAAACTTTTTGAAGAGCTCCGGTGCATCTTTTTTGACGATGATTTTCCGTTCAAAATCCAATCCGGCGCTGAAGCCCCAATATTCGTGCGAGTTGCGGGCATAGCAATAAATACAGCCATGCTCGCAGCCTTGGTAGGGGTTGAGTGAGTAAGCCATGCCTACATCTGGGCTCTCTACCTTGTTGACTATAGATTTGGAAGTGCCTATAATAAAACTTGTTTTGCCACTGGTCTCTTCCCAATCGTCAATAGCCTCAACATGTGCCTTGCTTAATGAATTTTTAAGAAACCTGTTAACCGTATTGATTTGTGCGCCCCGGCCATTCAGGTAATCATCTTTGTTTTCTTCTCCGTTAACCATGTTTAAAATTGCTAAAAATATTAGCAATTTTAAAATAATATTTTCCACAGGATGGTGGATAACTGTATCTTATAGGGCTATAGATGACAGCAAATACCTATGGAGGCCAGCAATTATTGTCAAATAAAAATGGGTTGCAGTAAGGACGAATTTACTTCTTGACCGTAGAAATATAATCCATAGGCACTAGGTCTGCTACTTTTTCATAGGCCCAATAACCTTTGTAAAGAGTGCTTCTTGGATCGGCCACGCCGCCGTTTGCATAAAAATAGATGGGCGGTTCGAGCATGCTTACAATAGAAATCTGATAGTTTGGCATATCCATTGGCCTGTTTTGCCGGTTTCCGGAGAGGTCGTATGCCGGTGTTTCGCGCTCGTTTTTATAGATTACATACAGCTCGTCTTTAAAGTTCATGCTTTTCAAATCGCTGTTGTAGGTTTTGACCAAGGTATCAACCAGTACATCGGCACGGCTAAGTAGGCTCATGGTTTGAGGTTCGCGTTTTTGCTTGAGCCAATAGGAAAGCGAATCGCCACTGGTAAAGGTGAGTGCACGGGTAAGGCCGTTCTGGCCGGCAGTTAGCCGTTTGATATTGGCATTGATCAGGCTATCTGGCTTGCGGTTGGTATTGGGTATGGCTACCAGTTTGTTGATGACAAAACCTTCTTCGGCTACGGTGTTATGGTATAAGGATTTGAAAAAATGCTGAATAGAACCATTGTAGGCTACCTCGCGGGCCTGTTGCCATTTCTTTTGCTTCGATTTGCTGCCTTTCATTTCCTCAAAATATGGATGGCCGGCATAAAAAACGATTTTGGTCCTGTAATTCCATTCGAAGTATTCGAGCAGGTATTTAAGCCTATAGCCTAATGCTTTGTTCTCTATGATAAGAAATTCGTTGGCCCGCACGGTTAGCATGCCATTTTCTTTATCGTCATTGGTCATGAGCACGTCGGTATTCAGTATTTTGCATTGGGCAGCGTTAGGCGACTTGCCGATGAAAAAATCCCTGAACAGCGCAATGTGAGCCATCCTGTTCGGGTCGGGCTTAATCACTACCTCTTTTAGCATGACGGCATTTTCTTGGAGCAGGGCTTCGATGTTTATCGATTTGTCGGCAATGACTACGTTTTTCGAATAGGGCAGGTAGCCAATCATCTGCACCAGTACATCATAGCTGCCGGGAGCCAAGTTGGGAATGGAAAATTTCCCATCGTTGTTGGTTACGGTCGATATCTTATAGCCACTGATGTAAACGGCCGCGCCAGGCAAGGTTTCTTTTTGGTCTTTTACGGTACCGCTAAGGGTATAGGTGTGCTGCGCAAAAACAGCAGTGCCACAAACAAGCAACAAAATAAAACAGACAAGGGATTTTCTATTCATCCAGTAAATATAACTAAAATTTTAGGTGCTTAAAATAAAAATGAACATGTTCATCTTGAACCAGGTAACATTTTAATGGCTTTTTTTATGTATGTTTATGATGCGCAATAGCCCCATTGTTTTATGAGCGTTCCCCTAACTTGCATTATTATTGATGACGACGATTTGGATCGGTTGACGGTTGAAGCCGAACTTGCCAATTATGACGAATTACGGTTGATAGGAAGTTTTGGCAACTGCCTGGAAGCAATCAGCTTTTTCAGGCAACACCGACCCGACGTATTGTTTACCGATGTAGACATGCCGGAAATCAATGGTATGGAAATGATCAAGACCATCAATCACCTCGGTTCCATCAATATTATTATTTCCTCTCACCCCGAATATGCGTTGCAGGGTTTCCAGCTAAAGGCTTTTGATTTTATCCTCAAGCCTCTAACAAGCGACCGCTTTGAAGAGAGCATTAGGAGGGTCATTGCTTTTAACCAGCTCAAAAACAAAGCCGAGGCCTACGATATTCTGTTCGAAAACGAAAAGATCATTTTTAAGGAGGGACATAAAATTGTAAATATCAGCGCCAAAGAGGTCATTTATTTAGAGGCCTATGGCGATTATACCAAAATTGTAACCGGGAACAAGGTTTACCTTACCCTGATTACCTTGTCTAGCTTCCTCGAATCGTTGCCAGCTGGCAAATTTATCCGTATCCATCGTAGCTATGCTATTGCTATCGGCAAGGTGAAATGCCTCAATACCAAACAGGTTGACATGGGGAGCAGCCATCTGCCAATTGGTAAAACCTATCTGCGCGAGATCAGGGAAATTTTGGGTAATTATATGGCTAATTGATCATCATGAATTGAAATAATAGCGCTTTATGTCTGCAAACGCTCGGTTTTATTTCGTTTTATGTTGCTATTTTTGCTGTTTTGGGCTACGCGCGCAGCAACCAGGCAAGGAAAGTAAAAAATGGCTGGATTATGCCACTCGCTTTTATAACCGGACAGTTGAAAGGGGGATCTTTAAAGAATTCGACAGCGTAATTATTGTGGCCCGCAAAGGAGTGAGGCTTACATCCAAGAACGATTACCATAGTCTCTCGGCCTATTCTTTTTTTATTGGCCATACCTACAAGGTACAGCTCAAAAACGACAGTGCTTTTTTCTATCTCGAACAAAGTGCCAGGTACGCCATATTGGGCCAAAACATGGAGTACGAAGTGATGGCGCGGCAACAGATCAACTATTTAAACCGTTACCTGGGCCGTTTTGAAGAAACTAAGCCCCATGTAAAACGGCTGCATCAGTTGTTGCCATTGGCGAAAGACGATGCCATCAAAGACCGCATCTTATCGGCATTGAGCGAAGAATATCTAAGTACCGGCGATTACCATAAAGCCATTTCCTATATTCTCGAATCGTTGCCGTTAAAAGAGAAGATCCTTGCTCAAAAAAAAGATTATACCTCGAAAGTGAGTTTGGGTTTGGCTTACGCCAGTTTGGGCAACCTTTACCTGCAGCTGCACCAAAATCAAAATGCCCTCAACAGCTTTAAGCAGGCCGAACCCTATTTTGAAAAATATATGGGTGCCAAAATCAGGCTTTATATCAATTTTGAACAGGTTTACCTGAATATGCAAAAGGTAGACAGCGCCAAGATTTACTATGATAAGGTTTATGGCGCGATGGCCGATAAAAAGCTGTTCTATGCCAGTTCCGAACTGAGCGCCGTGAATAGGTTATTCGCTTCGTATTATTTGGATAAGGATATCGCATTGGCTAAACAGTATGCCACCAAGGCCTATCAGCTGGGCATGGAATCGGAAAGCAAGGAAGCCATGCTGTATGCGCTTAACTTAATGGGTAACCTGAATTACGAACTGAAGCATTACCGTGAAGCTGTTACCTATTTGGAAAAGGCATTGCCGGGTTCTTATTCCTTTAGCAAGGACGTTTATGCCTCCATTATGCTCAAACTGGCCCAGAGCTATGAAAAATTGGGCAATAATGGCAAAGCCCTGAAATATTATAAAGATTACAATGCTTTGTCGAGCAAAATTTATCAGGATAAATCTGATGAGCAGATTGCCAACATTGAGTTCAAATATAAAAATGCCGAAAAAGAAAAGCAGATCGACTACCTGTCTAACGAGCGTTTGGTGGCCAATAAATTGCTAAAACAGAAGAACCAGCTGCAGTTGGTCCTTAGCATTGCCTTCGGACTTGCCCTGCTTGTAACCATCCTGATTTACCGAAACTACAGAAACCAGAACAGGTCAAATGTATTGTTGCATCAGTCTAACGCAGAGCTAGACCTGGTCAACAAAAAACTGGCTGAAGCCAATCAGACCAAGGCACGGCTTTTTGGTATCATTAGCCACGATTTGCGAAGTCCGGTAAGCCAGCTGTTTACTTTCCTCAAACTGCAGCAGGCCAAATCCGGATTGCTGTCTGAAGCGCAACAGGAAGCCCATCAAAAGAAGCTGATCCAATCTTCCACGGCTTTATTGGCCACCATGGAAGACCTCCTGTTATGGTCTAAAAGCCAAATGGAGCATTTTGAGCTGGATTTGTCCGATATTTTGATCAGCGAGCTATTCGTGAAGGTAATTGCCTTGTTGCAAAATCAGGCCGAAGCCAAAGAATTGGAAATCAGGGAAGAGATTGAGGGATTGTCCAGCTTGAAAAGCGATGAAAATCTTTTGCTGATCGTGTTGCGCAATCTCCTGCAAAATGCCATCAATCATTCCTTTCCGAAAGGTGTTATCGTGCTAAAAGCTGCTGTTGATGATAAGGGGCATCCGTATATTGCCATCGTCAATAGTGGCTTGCTTATTCCTGAAGATAAAATTGCCGAATTGCAGAGTGGGTTTCATGTCAGCAGCAAGTCTAATGGCTATGGATTGCTCATTGTGAAAGAGCTGCTCTACCAGCTGAATGCCCAGTTGCTGATCAGGAGCAACGAACAGGAAGGTACCTGTATGCAGGTGCTTTTCGAAAAAGCCTAAGCCATTTCCTTTTACCGATTATTCTTGTCCGTTCGTCGATAATTTGTCCAATACGAATTGTACCGAACTAATTTCATGTATCCGAAAAGATACATTGATAAAGATGCGTTCTCCCTTCAAAATAGCCCCTATGGTTAGCCTAGGGGCAATAGGCAATTTTAAGGCTTTATGATTTCGGTTAGCGTGTTTAGGCATTAATTTTTTCAATAAAGGAACCGATATGAAGAACAATTACTTTTTTTTACTGATTTGTTTGATTGGCATTTTGCTCGGATGTTCAGAGTCGGGTTTAACTGGGCCAGAAGGTCCGGCTGGGCC
>JBCNPG010000216.1:0-5767 GCA_039593445.1 Pedobacter sp. | reverse complement strand
TATGGTACACCTGCTCAAATTATTTATGGTAAAGCCTTATCCGTTTGCACGGGTACGGTTGCACTTTAAGGGGCAGGTTATCCATCAAAAAGCTGCTTACGACGGTTTTTTCAAGTTCGAATGGCAGGCTCAGGAAAACGTACCTGCCGGCTGGCATCCGGTAAGGGTTGATGCGGTTAACGATGCCGACGAGGTGTTGGCAACGGCACAGGGAGAGGTTTTTGTGCCCCATATTACCCAATATGCTTTCATTTCCGATATAGACGATACGATCATGATATCGCATTCGGCAAAATTAGGCCGACGGCTAAAAGAGTTGTTTACGCGCAATCCGCGCACGCGCAAAACCTTTGCCATGGCCCAAACGCATTATCAATTGTTGGCCAATGCCCATACCGAAGCCATGCAACCCAATCCTTTTTTTTACGTGTCGAGCAGCGAATGGAACCTGTACGACTACCTGGTAGAGACTTTCAGGTTCAACAAACTGCCAGAGGGCGCATTTTTGCTCAATCAGCTCAAGCGTTGGAAAAGCTTTTTCAAAACCGGAAAAACGGGACATGAAGGAAAGTTGCTTCGGGTGATGCGCATTATTGATGCCTTCCCGAAACAACGATTTGTTTTCTTTGGCGACAACTCGCAGCAAGATCCAGTCATTTACCATACCATCGCCAAACGCTTTCCCCAAAATGTGGCTGCGGTTTACATCAGAAATGTGAGGCCCAAAAAAAGGGCGGAAACCATTCGGCTTTTAAACGAACTGGAACAAAACCGAATACACACCTGTTTGTTTACAGATAGCGAAGAGGCCATCAGCCACTCTAAAAAAATCGGATTAATTGCTTAGCCGGCAAATGCTGCCTATCTTTATGTATAACCTATCCAAAATAACTATGAAACACTTATTCTTTGGCCTAGTCATGATATTGATTGTTCAGGCCTGTACGCCAAAAATGCAAAATACCAGCGTAAACAATACCAAATGGGTATTGAGCGAATGGCCCGGAAAAACCATGCCTGCCAAGGCCCAGGCTACCTTAAGTTTTGAGGGCAATAATCGCGTAAGCGGCAAGTCGTTTTGCAATGGATTTGGAGGTTCGGCAATGATCAAGGGCGATTCGGTTAAATTTGACCAGCTGATAGGCACCATGATGTATTGCGAAGAAGTAGGACAGGCAGAAAATAATTTTTTGAACGACCTTAAAAACGCCACTACCTTAAAAGTAAGCGATAATAAGCTGCAGCTTTTGAAGGATGGGACGGTACTTCTGGTATTTACCCCGGCTAAATAACAAATAACTAGCTGATCGATTTGCCAAAAGGCGAGAAGGCCAGGCTCATGAGCTTAAAATGCTGCAAGCCAAAGGGAATGCCTACAATGGTTATGCACAGCAAAAGGCCAAAAACCAAGTGGGTAAGTACAATGCTTAATCCACCGAAAATAAGCCAGATGATGTTCATGATGGTCGATAGGCAACCCACGCCGTAGCTGTTATTGGTAATTTTAACGCCAAATGGTGACAGACCAACGATGGCAAACTTAAAGCATTGGATGCCGAACGGAATGCCTACAATAGTTAGGCATAAGATAAGTCCGCCAAAAATATATTGGAAAAAGATCAATAAGCCGCCAAAAATAATCCAGATAATATTGCCAATCAGGTTCATGTTATTAAGAGTGGCAAGTCTGGCTAATGTTACAGGCGGCTATTCTATTTCATAACCAAATGGAAAGCTATGGCTAGAGACTTTTTGAGCTTTATGTTAGGGTTGAAGAATATGGAAGCTACAATATTGCGTACTCAGGCACACGGTTAATTAAATAAAATCGAGCGTTTGGAACTTTTTGGTTAGTATCTGTTGGTTGCTCACATCGAGCCAGTTGTCTAAAATGGTTCCATAAACTTCCCTAAAATCGACTTGGTACTTAAGATCGCCATTGTCTAGATCTGTCAAATTTGGGGCATTGTTGTAGATGCCCTGTTTTTTTAACCGGCCACCAAATAAAAATACGTTATTGGCAGTGCCATGGTCGGTGCCATTGCTGGCGTTTTGCTCCACCCTGCGTCCAAACTCCGAGAAGGTCATCACTAAGGTATCGTTCAGTTTGTCATGCTGTTTCAGGTCGTTCAGAAAAGCGGCCATGCCTTCGCTATATTGCTTAAACAGGTTGCCTTGTTGCTGCAATTGGTTTACATGGGTATCGAAACCACTTAGCGAGACATAATAAACCTTGGTTTTAAGGCCAGAAGAAATGAACCTCGATACTGTTTTTAACTGATTGGCAAAGCCGCTGTTGGGGTAAGTGGCTTTGCTTTCGTAAATTTTTGAAGTCTGTTGGATATAATTGGCAGATGAAGAGGTTTCGACCATGGTTTTATACAGATAGCCCAAATTGTCTTCGTCAAGGTGGTCTTTGCTGCTGTTGACCATCTGTTTAAAAAAGGCTTCGTTGGTATTTCTGAATAAGGTATTAGGATCTTTAAGGGCAATTCCCTTTTTCGAGTTTCCTTTCATGGCCAGCGACAGGCTATCATCTACTTCAATAGCCGTATAGGGGAACTTACAGGTTTCGCAATTCGAATCAAGGTAACGACCGATCCATCCGGTAGAAAGGAATTGGTTGCTGTCGCTTCCGGTTTGCCAGATATCCATAGAGCGAAAGTGCGATCGATCGGGGTTAGGGTACCCCACATCATTGATGATGGTCATCCAGCCTTGGTCGTAGATTTCCCTCAAAGCACCCAGGTTAGGGTTAAGCCCCTGCATATCGTTCAGCTTGATAACTTCTTCGGGCTTAATGGCGATGCTTTTTCTTTTCTGGTAATAAATGTCGTTGCCGAAGGGAACTACCGTATTGAGGCCATCGTTGCCACCCGAAAGCTGTACCACCACCAGGTTTTTATAAGCGCTCAGTTCGTCCAAAGCCAGGGCCTCAAACGGCTTCATAAACACCGGAACGAATAGGCTACCGGCGGCAGCAAAGGCAGAATTCTTTAAAAAATCTCTTCTTTTCATCTTCTTAGGTTTAGGTCTGTGGACTTTGATTAGCAGAGCTGGTACTCTGGCAAACTGGTTACTTCAATGGCCGTGCTTTTCAGGCCCTGGTTATTGGCAATCATATCGGTAATTTTCTGGTTCAGCGCAGGCTGCAGTAAAAACCTGGCCAAATCCAGTGGTTTGGTGCCCTTTGGAAGGCTTGCCAAAAACTTGGGCCAATCGCTCTGTGCATCTACATACGATTTAGGCTTGGGCTTGGCATTGGCCGATTTGTTCAGGGCGATTACGGCTTCATCTTCGGGATCGGCCTTGCCGCTAAAATCGATCTGCCCATCGTTTAAGACCAGCGACGGAATTTTCATCCTGAGCATAAGCGAAGAGCTGTCTATCCAGTTTTTGCCACCCGGCCAGCCCGCTACGTTGGGCGGATTAAACAGGTACTGCCCCAAGCTGCTTTGGAGCTGGATGAGCACCTGAGGCTTGTTGTAGGTCACATAAAATTCGCGGCTCAGGCCCACTAAGAACTCGGCTGGAGATTTGATCTTGTTGCCTACATTGGGCGCCTGATAAAACCAATCGGCCATAAACATTTTTTTCAGCACTGCCGAGATATCGTATTGGCTCGCATGAAAATGATCGGCAAGTTCCTTTACGTGTGCTTCGTTTGGGGTTTCATTCACAAAAAACACATACAGTTTCCTTGAAATGAAAACGGCTGTCTTAGGGTTTTCCAAGATCATATCAATGATGGATTCGCCATCAAAATTTCCGGTTTTGCCAAAAAAGGTCTTGTTGCCTTCGTCGTGAAAAGCGGGCCTTAACTGGAAATCTCCGTTCTTATCATAGGTCCAGCCGGTAAACGACCGTGCCGATTCTTTGATGTCCTGCTCGGTATAATTGCCGATGCCCAGGGTAAACAGCTCCATCAGTTCGCGGGCAAAATTCTCGTTGGGCCTGCCTTTGCGGTTCTGTTGGTTGTTCAGGTATTGCAGCATGGCTGGCGACTTAGATACCTCGACCAGCAGAGTCCTGAAACTGCCCAAGGCATATTGCCGTTGGATATTGTTGAGTTGCTGAGCGAACATGGGGTTGTTAGATCTGCAGGCAAAATGCCCATGCCAAAACAGGGTCATTTTCTCGCGCAACGATGCATTGGTATTGATCATGCGCATCAGCCAATCGATGTTGAGCGAACGGCTCCTTTCATTCTGTATTTTGGTAATCTCCTGTCGCTGGTCCTTTTCTTCCTGGGTGAGTTCTTTTTTGGCGCCAAGGGTAGCCTGTAGCTCCATCTGTTGCCTTATTTCAACCGGATCTACGCTTTTCAGCTCTTCAAAAACAGCCGAGTCCTTGAAAAGCTGTTCTACTACTTTGTTCAGGTTTTTTCTGCTGAGTTCTTGTAGCTTGGGATAGGAAATCCCGAAAGAGGCACGGCTATATAAATGCTTAACACTGTTGAAATTATCTTTTCTCTCCATGGGAGTTCGATTTACAGTTATGACTCTTTTAAAACGCTTGGGTTTAACTATTTGTTTTGTTTGCTATTATTGCAGCATGATTTTTAGGTTGCTAGACGATGTCCTGGTTTTTCCCGATACGGCCCTGGCCGAGCCAGATGGATTATTGGCTATTGGAGGCGATCTGCGTGTAGAGCGGTTGGAGCTGGCTTACCAGAGTGGCATATTTCCTTGGTTTAGCCATGACGACCCTATTTTGTGGTATGCGCCACACGAACGTTGCATAATTTTTCCGGAACGCGTGAAGGTGAGTAAGAGCATGGCCAAGGTAATTAGGGACGGTGTGTTTGAAGTAACGGTAAACCAGGATTTTGAAAATGTAATCAGAAATTGCGCCAAGGTACCCCGCCAAGGACAGGATGGGACTTGGATAACCGGTGAAATGCAGTCGGCCTATATCCAATTGCATCAGAAAGGATTGGCTCAAAGCGTAGAAGTTTGGCAGCAAGGCCAACTGGTAGGGGGCTTGTATGGCGTTAAAATCAATAAGGTTTTTTGTGGCGAAAGCATGTTCAGCCTGGTCAGCAATGCCTCTAAAACAGCGCTCCTCTACCTCTGCCAAAACATGGGCTTTGAACTCATCGACTGCCAATTGCCCAATGCGCATTTGATGAGCCTGGGTGCCGAAATGATCAGTCGCGAAGCCTACCTGAACATTCTCCAAACCAACCGATTGCCTTAGGTGGCTTGCCGATGTCTTAGCTAGCAGCGGGAAGCAACTATTTATTGGCGTTTAAAATGGCATCTACCTGATCCTTGGTCATTCCTGGCCTGATGCTTTCCTGGTAAAAAACTGAAATGATATGGGCATCGAAATCATCGATTTTCAGTTTGTCGTTATGGTCCGAATAAAACAAGCTGTTCGCGTTGCGCTCGGTGGGACTTAACAAGCCGATACTTCTCAAGAGGTTCTTTTTTAACGAATGCCTTAAAGGAGTCCTATCGCGATAACTCTCCGGAAAGATCAGGTTTTCGGCCCTGTAAATTTCAGATTTGCCATTCGATTTGAAATAAAAGCCTCCATAAGCATTGGCATATTTCACTATACCTTCAGATAATTTGTTCAGTGCGCTTTCTTCCCGCCCCGCTACGATCAGAAAATTTACCTCATCATCATCTTTCGTTTTTTTGATGTCGAGTTTGGTGAGCCTCCTGATTTGGCTAAAATTACAGTCAACTTCCTTCTTGATGTTTTGGGTGGGATTGTCATAGATTTTATACCCGATTGGCGATACCCCTTTTACAATTAC
>JBCNPG010000215.1:0-5778 GCA_039593445.1 Pedobacter sp. | reverse complement strand
GATCAGCACCTTGGTCGATCGTTGTTTGATGGCCCTGGTGATGTGCTATTATGTACTGACTTCCAAGAACTTCAAAAAATACCTCCAAAAATTCAGGTGGACTTTTATAGATAAGGTGCGAAGCAGGCAGATCATCAAAATTGGTGCTCCGGTTTCCATGCAGTATGTATTCGAAATCAGTGCGTTTAGTGGCGCGGCCATCCTGATTGGTACTTTTGGTGCCGCACCACAGGCCGCGCATCAGATTGCCATTAATTTGGCGGCTTTTACCTATATGATCGCCAGCGGAACTGCATCGGCGGCCACTATTAAAACAGGCAACTACCTGGGCAAAAAGGACTTGGTCAACTTGCGTGTCTCGGCCGTAGCCAGCTACCATGTAGTATTGGCTTTCATGAGCTTTACAGCCCTCCTTTTCATTTTGGCCAACAGTATTTTACCTTACATCTACACCAATGATATTGCTGTAATTGAAATTGCCGCACAGCTTTTAATCATTGCTGGCTTCTTTCAGCTGTTTGATGGCACCCAAGTTGTTGGCTTGGGCGTTTTGCGCGGCATAGGCGATGTAAACATCCCCACTCTGGTTACCTTTCTTTCTTATTGGGTAATTGGAATACCCGTGGGCTACTTCTTGGGCATGCACCTCGGCATGGGTGTAAAAGGCATTTGGTACGGACTGACCATCGGTTTGTTAACCGCCTCTATCCTATTGTTTTTCAGGTTTCAGCATCGTACAAAGCTTTTGGTCAATTCTTAAACCTTCCTGATTAAGACTTTGTAACAAACCAGACAATAATTAAGAATTATTCTAAATAACTTGCCTCGCGTTCAGATTTTTTACATCTTTGCGCTAAATTAGAATTAGTCTTAATTGAAACTACTTTATACCCTCCTTTTATTATGTAGCCTGTTTAGTGCGTTTGGGCAACCAAGCGCTACGATTTCGGGCAAGGTGACCACTCCCTCTGGTCGGGCCTTAGAAGCTGTCAACATTAAAATTGTGGAGCTTAACCAATACCTGACGAGCAACAGGGATGGCGCTTTCAAAACACAGCTCAACCACATGGGCAACACCGTGCTCACTTTTGAGTTTTCTTACATCGGCTACCAAAAACTGACAAGACAGATTAAGCCTACAGCAAATGGTTTTGATTTTGGCGTGCTGGTGATGCAGGAACTCAACCTGAGCTTGGCCACCATCGACATTAATGCCAAAAGGAACTATGATGGTTCTTCCAACTCTTCGCTGCTCATCAGCAGGGATATTATTGAGCGTACACCGGCCTTGAGCCTTGCAGACTTATTAAACCAAATTCCGAACAGAAAGGTTACGCCGCCTTCATTGCAAAACGTGCAGAACCTTACCTTGCGTTCTACGTTTGCCCCTACCACCAACAACCGTGGCGCTTTTGAAATGAACAATGCCTTTGGCGTGGCCATTATTGTAGATGGCAATGCCATTAGCAACAACATGAACATGCAGAGCTTTAATCCGGGGATACTGGGTGTAAGCAATTCATACCTGTCAAGTGGCAATTCGTATGGCCTAAACGGCACAAGTACCAATTCCTATTCTGGCGATTTTGCCTTTGGCGGAACGGATTTGCGACAGATCCCGGCCGACAACATTGAAAGTATAGAAGTGATTTCTGGTGTTGCACCAGCCAAATATGGCGATTTAAGCGATGGTGCACTGATTGTTGAACGCCAAGCGGGCAAGGCACCAGCCTACCTGCGCATGCAATTGCGAGACAATGCCACTTCTTATGGCTATTCGCAAGGTTTTAAGCTCTCGCCTAAAGCCGGAGCGCTGAATGTAGGACTTAACTACGTGAATTCTTTTGCCGATAACCGCGACAAGATCAAGGCGTACCGCAGGATCAATGCTTCTACCATGTACACCAACACATTTGGCAGGGAACAAAGGCTCAAAAACACCCTGAGCGTTGATTATGGCCAAAACCTTGATGGCATCAAACGCGATCCAGACGATATCAGCAAAACCGTAACCAAATTCAACAGCTGGAATTTCAGTGCGGCGAACCGCAGTTTTTACCGACTGAATACCAATTTCCTGAAGAGCGTTTCGCTTAACCTACGTTATGCCGAAGGCCATCAGGTGAGCTATAGAGAACAATACAGAAACGATCCATACGCCATCATTTCTGATGCTACCACTACGGGCATACACGAAGGAAGCTATGTTCCGGGCATTTATATGGCCCAATCTTTAATAGATGGCAGGCCCATCAATGCTTCGGCAAAACTGGATTTCAATGCTGATTTTAAAATAGGAAACACCACCCATTTCCTGGGTTTTGGCATGAGCTATGATTATGGTGCCAACAAAGGCCTGGGGCAGGTTTTGGATCCAAGCAGGCCCCGAGCACAAACTGCTGTTACGCCTACATCGCTCACGCCCAACCGTTCTGAACGCTATTACGATTTTGCCTTGGCCATACCGCAACAAAACGTTGGTCTTTATATAGAAGATGTGTTTAAAATAAACCTTTTTAAAAGGGAACTTCATGTACGTGGCGGTTTGCGTTACGACATCCAAAATGCCCTTCCATCTTTCTCGCCAAGGATCAATGCCAATTACTCGCTAAGCGACAACCTGAAAATAGGATTGGCCTACGGACTGTCATTCAAATCGCCTTCGTTGGCCCAACGATACCCTGGACCAGTGTACAATGAAATACCATTGGTAAACGCCTACAACGGCAAAGCGGCCGAAAGCACCTACCTGGTTTACGTCAACCGCTACGATCCAACGGCCAGCAACATCAAACCTTCAAAGAGCCAAACCTTCGAATTCACCTCGCAGCTCAAGATCAAGGATTACCGTGTTTCACTGGCTGTATTCAGCAAACAATCGAGAGATGGCATCAGTACGGTTGCACAACGGGAATATGTTACTCTGCCGTCTTATACGGTTACGCCGGTACCTAACCAAAAACCTATCATTACGCAAACAGGCACCAAAAACTACAGCTTTACCTATTCTACCTTTAACAACGACCTGCGATCGGATAACGATGGCATTGAGCTGATTGCCAATACGCCACAAATCAGCGCACTGGCCACCAGCTTTAACCTAACGGCTGGTATTTTCAGGACCAAATACCGCACCAATAGTCCGAGGCAATCGAGCTTTACCGACGAAGGTACTGCTAGACCCGATTATGCCATCATTGGCATTTACGAACCGACCAACCGCATTTCTTATCTGAGCAATGCTTCGTTGAGCTCGTCGACGCATATCCCGAAAATCAGTTTGATCGTTAGCTTTATTGCCGATTTTTCGCTGCTTCAAAAAACCGTACAATCGCCAACAGCGGGCATTCCCTTGGGCTACCTTACCCGCGATGGCAGATACCTGACGGTTACCAACCCAGATCCAAACAACTTGGATTATGGCCATTTGATCAAACCTTCTTCCGAAATCAACGAAAACAACATTCCTAAAATCATTCCCAATTTCCATTTGAGTTTGGCCAAGGAAATCAGGAAGCGCTTCAGGTTTGCCTTCAACGTGTACAACGTATTCAACTATCAGCCTTATTATATTTCGACGACCAACAATTATACTTTCCCAAACAGTGCTCCAACCTTTGGAGCGGAGATTTCGTTAAAACTTTAATTTTTTTAATCGCAGCAACATGAAAAAATACCTTTACCTGTTTTTGGCCAGCTTAGCCCTAACGGCCTGTAAAAAAAATAACACGACAGAGATACAACCTATCGATGTGAATGTAAATGTATCGTACAACCTCGAAGCCAGCACATATAAACTGCCTTTAAACATAGTTAAGGTCAAGGTAACCAACGTAAGCACCAAAACCGTGCGCGAGTTTAACGTTTCTGAAAAAGGAACCTTGGTGATTTCGCAATTATCGCCAGGGGCTTATGACATTGATGCTTCGGCAACGATTTCGGCCGCCGATTATACCGCTATTACTACCATTCCGGTAGACAAGGCTGTAACTTTCAATGCTTCGCTCAAAAACAAACAGATTGCAGTTGGCTTTAACGAAACGCTTTCACTTAACCTCACTGCTGGCTTTACCGGCGACTGGGTAATCAAGCAAGTATATTTTGCCGGTTCAGACCGGGTTAACGGAGCTTTATACAGAGACCAGTTCATAGAATTTTACAACAACAGCGACAAGGTATTGTATGCCGACAGCCTCTACTTTGCCGAAACCGTGGGCCTGATTACCAAATCTACCGCTAATTCCTATAACCTATTGGCTTCAACGGGTCAATTAGACTGGTCTAAATCGGTGAATATGCCAGCCAACATCGATGCCAATAACGATTATATCTATGCCCGTGCGTTTTTGATGATCCCTGGAACCGGCAAGCAATATCCCGTACAGCCAGGTAAAAGTATTGTAGTGGCACAAACCGCCATTAACCACAAGGCACCTTTTACAGGGGCCGACGGCAAGCAGATTACGGTCATCAATCCGGCATTGACCATTGACTTGAGCGGTGCCGATTTCGAAGCGTATTATGCGCCGTTATTGGCTAAACCTTTGGCTTCTGATATCGATAACCCGAATGTGCCGAACCTTACCGTGCTCTCCTATTTTGGAACCGACATGATTTTCGACAATCCGGGCCGATATTCTTACGCCCTGATCAAAGCCGATGGCACCCAAAGTCCCAAAGATTGGCCGATGTACAACTATCCTACCAAGGCTACCCCTTCTTCAACCGCAACCAAATACTACCAAATTCCGAACAAATATGTAATTGATGCCGTTGAAGTTCAACCGGTAGAGGCCGATGACCGTATTCCTAAAAAATACAACGCTACCTTGGATGCCGGTTTTACCTATGTACCGCTGGGTTCATATACCTCGCAATCGATCATCAGAAAAACCGAAAAAACAGTTAACGGGCGTATTGTTCTAAAAGATACTAATAACAGTACCGAAGATTTCACTTTCCTCAACGTAGCTACGCCAAGAGGCTTTAAATAACATAACCGTTGCCAGCTTTAACGGCTGGCAATTTTTACCCGCAATGCATCAAAATAAATATTGCTTTCTTTTCTTGCTCTTTTTACCATTCGCAACGCTTGCACAAAGCAAAAGAGATTCTGTAAACAGCGCAAACGCCAATCTTTCGCAATTCGTTTATGCCGATTCTGTACAATTGGCCAAAATGCGGTTCGCCCAGGCCAGCAGCTATTACCTGGCCGAGCTAATGCCCGAAAGGGTAAGCCGTGCCGGAGTGTCTTACGACTTTCAGCGTGGGCATTTCATTCCGGCGCAGGGCGCAACGACCATTAACAGCGGGGGCTTCTCTACCGAAGGGACAGCCAAAATCGGCTCTGTGAGATTGTTTGGAAGCTTAAACTACCAAAAGACTTTCGAAGACAGTACACGTTACGCCCATCAAACCCGAAGCAATCCCACCACACCCTATTACTTTGGATCGCCGGGCTACGTACATTACGAACGGACCATTTATGCTTTTAATGCCATGGCCAGCAAAAGCATCTGGCAAAACAAGCTGACTTTCTCTTTTGAAACCAATTATAAAGTAGGCGACCACTTTTCTACCAACGATCCCAGAGGTTCGGTTGGCGAATACCAATTCAATTTGAAAGGCATTGTGGGCTATCGCTTTTCGAAGGCCTTTAAGGCCGGGCTTGGCTACGGACACGGCTATGGTCGAGAAAGCATCAACATCGGCTATAAAAACCCGAGGTATTACGAAAGCTCGGCCTTCCCCGTATATTACAACCACCTGGTAAATGGC
>JBCNPG010000214.1:0-5790 GCA_039593445.1 Pedobacter sp. | reverse complement strand
GGTCAACCGATATGGCTTTGATGTCGCCGGTAACGGCATCCCGCTGACGGGAAGTTTTTGGCGTGGTAATTCTGGAATGCGTATAGGTATAATTTGCCTTAACGCCAATCTTGTGGAAGAATTTGATGTAATCCAATTCTGCCCCATAGTTTTTGGCATTGCCAAAGTTTCCCGGACTGTAGTAGATGTCTTGTCCGCGGGTAGCATCTGGCTGGAAAGTATATTCGATTGGATTTTTGATGCTTTTGTAAAAGGCACCCACCAGCAATTGTTCCGAAGCACCTGGAAACAATTCGTAGCGCAAGTCGAAGTTATCAGCCAAAGCGCGTTTCAGGTTTGGATTGCCACGTTCCTGGTATTCCTCGTTCACTACCTTGCTAGGCACGATTTCATAAAAACCCGGACGGTTTAGCGCCTTGTAGTACGATGCATGTAGCTGCGCTTTTTCGGTGAGGTGGTATTTCAAGGTTACGCTGGGCAATACGTCAGTATATGTTTGGTTGCCCGCTGGTTTGCTTTCGCCTGCGGGAAACAATAACTGATAACCCTGGTTGGTGTGTTCTATCCTGGCGCCACCGGTTACCTGCCATTGGTTAAGGCTAAAGTTCAGCATACCATAGCCGGCACTGATTTTTTCGCTGGCATCGTAGGTTAAAGGATTGCTTACCGCACCAGTTGGATTGCTGACCACCAAGTTAAGATCGGTATAGTTCTGAAAATCCTTTCCATAAACCAGACCTGCATTGGCTGCAGTAGGGGCGAGGGTATAGTTGTTGAAAAAACTGCTTCTTTGCTTGTCGCGGTAAAGTCCGCCGGCTGTAAAATCAACTTTGGTGCCTGCAATGGTTGCGGTATAGGTTAAATCAAGGTAACCAGCTTTATCCTCGTCGGTATTGCGTTCCCAACGGCGGTTAACCGGAGCCGTGTTAACCAAGCTTAAACGGCTGGACACAAAGTTCTTTTCAATGCCATTTAGGCTAATGGTGGTATTGTCTGGCACTTCGTTTCGGGCCGATGAGTATACTGCCGACCATTGTACCTTAAATCTATTGTCGAAGAATTTGTGGTCGCCATGCAAGGTACTGTTGTAGATCTCCTGTTGCGTTAAACGGCTGCGGGTATTGTACACCAACTCGGCATTGCCATTGGCGGGGTCGTATACACCGTTATATGTGGTGCTCACGCCTTCGCGCAGCTGCCTGTTTTTCAGGTTGACGTAAAAGTTATAAAGACTGATCTTGTTGTTTGGGTCAAAGATGTAATCGACCTTGCCGTGAAGGCCCAAACGGGTTTGTTGTTCAGAATATTGACGATAATCTTTGCTGGTAATTACCGCATATTGGTCGGTACCGGTTACGGCCGAATTGTAGAAGGTGCTATTGCTGCCACGGTAGGTGTTTTGATAGCTTCCGGCAACTATTACGCCGAGTTTGCCGTCTAAAAAGCGCTGGCCAACAGAAAGGCTGCCGATGAGGTTTGGCGCCGGATTTTTTGCCGTATAATCCAGTGTTCCTTTGCTAAGATCAGCTTGGGTGGGATTGTAGGTCCGGCCATGCAGTTCGTATGGCGATTTACTGCTGATGCTAGCCGAATTGAAACTGGTAAATTTGCGGTCGAAGAAGAGCTGATTGTAGCCCGTAGCCAAGTTGGCGTTGATTTGGAAGTGGTTTGGTGCATTTTTCATTACCATATTTACCGCACCGCCAATGGCATCGCCTTCAAGGTTTGGGGTTAGGGTTTTGTATACTTCGAGCCTATCCAACAGGTCTGAAGGAAAAAGGTCGAGCGGTACGTAACGGTATTTGTTGTCAGGGCTAGGAATTTTTACGCCGTTTACCAAAGTGTAGTTGTAGCGTTTGTCCATGCCACGCAATATGGCATACTGCCCATCGCCGTTGCTGTTGCGCTCAACCGAAATACCCGATACGCGCTGGATGACGTTGGCCACAGTCAAGTCGGGCGAGATTTCTATAGCCTTGGCCGAAACGATGTTCATCACTTGGTTGGCGTTCTGCTCTATCCTGCGGGCTTCGTTTTCGTTGTTGCCATTGCCTACGCCCTTAATGGTTACCTCGCCCAATATCTTGGAAGCAGGCTCCATGTAGATCTTAACATGCGGATTGTCTTCGCCTAAAATGGTAAGCTCTTGGCTAACGGTGGCATAGGTGAGGTAAGAAACGCGAAGCACGGTTTTGCCGGGCTTTACGTCTTTCAGCTCAAATGAGCCGTCAAGGCCCGTTGTAGTTGCCCTGCCAGTATTTTCGAGCACCACGGTTGCGCCAACGATGGCCTCGCCGGTTTGTTTGTCGTAAACATGCCCTTTTAATTTCGTTGCATTGGCTATGCCAACCACAAATAATAAAGGGAAAAGAAGTGATAAAAATTTGCTCATTTGTTTTGCGTTAAAGTCAATGATTTTAAATGACGGCGCAAAGATGTAGAGGCAATAAACAAGAGTGAAATTTGAAAGGTTACAAAAAGGCAACAGCGTTACCAATGCCGTTAACCATAAGGCAACAAATTTTGATAACTGTTTGATTTTTAATTAATTAATTCGTTAACAAACCTCCGTTATCATTTCATTACCGTTACATTAAGCAAATGTTAAGCGTTACAAAAGCAAAAAAAGCGGTTAAAAAAAATGATCAGATGGCCTGTATAAAAGCAGCGAGGTTATCGCCTTGCGGGATATTCAGTTTTTTTCGCAAGCGGTAGCGCGAAACCCGTAAGCTATCGGTAGAAATGCCCAGCAAAACGGCAATGTCGGTCGATTCGAGATTGATCTTTAGCAAGGAAATCAAACGCAGGTCGGCGGCGGTTAGTTCGGTGCTATAGGCTTTGAGCTTATCGAAAAAACTTTGGTGTACCGTTTCGAAGGCGGCGATAAACTCTTTCCAGTACTGTTCGTGGCTAAACCTGTCGTTAATCTGGTTAATCAGCTGTTGCATCTGTTTTTTCTGGTCGCGTTTATCGTCTTTGACCATCAGTTGCAGCTTGTTGCGCAACTCTTCCAGAAACTTGTTGTTTTTGATCAGGTTGAGGGTGTGGGTAGAAAGCTCTTTGCGCTTGATGTCGAGCTCCTGTTTCAGGTTTTCGTCTTCCAGTTGCTGGGTTTTCAGTTCCAGTCGCATCAATTCATGCTCTACCTCGCGTTGTCGGGCCAATACCTTTTGGTCTTTGAGTTTGAGGCGCTGGCGACTGAAAATGACGATACTGAGGATGATCAATAAAATAATCACGATAACCACAGCCACCGTGATGATACGGTTTACCTTTCTGCTGTTGTTGAGCCGGGCAATTTCATCGCTTTTTTTGTTGATGTCGTACAATACCTGCAAAAAAGAAGTTTGCTTAACCGCTTCTTTGGAATAGACCTCCAGCGAATACTTCCGGCTCAGTTCAGCGTAGTAATAGGCGCTATCCATGCGGTTCATCAGCTCGTAGGCCTTGCCCAGGTCTTTGCTGCACGAAGCCAACTGGTAGCTATTGTCGTTTTGCAGGGCCAGGTCATAAGCCTGTTTAGAGCGTACGATACTGGCTGCATATTTGCCTGTTTTTCTTAAAATATCGCCTAAATTATTGAGTACTTCTATGCTGCCAACTTCGTTATGGTCTAGTTTATAGAGTTCGAGCGAATGTACAAAACTGGCATGGGCCGAGTCGTATTTGGCCAAATCCTCATAAATGCTGCCCAGGTTTTCGTAAATCTTGGCAATGCCCTGCTTGTAATTGGTCAGTTTATATTTCTCGAGCGCTAAATGTTGGTAATGAAAAGCACTGTCGTATTGTTGGCGTTTCTCGTAAAGATGTCCAATATTGCCCAAAATCTGGGCTTCGCCTTTTAGATTTCCGGTTTGTTGGTATAGGGCCAAGGCCTTGTTATACTGCGCCCTAGATTTTTGGAGCTGTTTATTGTAGTAATAGAGAACGCCAATTTCGCCCATGTTGGCGGCTAATAAATCGCGTTGGTTCTGGGTAGAGAATAGTTTATCGGCATGTAGGTAAAATTCTAGCGCCTGTGCATAATGGCCTTGGTTGTAACAAACCTTGCCCATTTGTTGCAGGCACAGGGCTTCTGCAAGCTCATCGTTTTTGGCCAGGGCCTTGGCATGCAGCTTTTTGAGGATGATCAGTGCAGTATCGGGATGCTTCTGGCTGATGGATTGAATGGTTGCAAAGTCTGTCGACTGTGCCCGCAAAAGTTGGGGCGCTCCAAGTAAGGCCATCAGGAAACAAAAAAACAAAGATACTTTTGCCATACGCCAAAAAGCAGGTTTACAATCTTCAAATAAACCAACTTCATGTTAACTCAATGTTACCTCGGTACGTGTATGCTAAACTTTAGGCATTTAAGCCTTCTGAATGTTTCTTCTTTTGCGCCAATTAATTAAATAGTTGTGATGGAATATGAGGATAACAATCCCTAAATTGGCCAAAAATTTAATACATGATTGCACACCACGTTTTATTCTGGCTAAAAGCCGATACAAGCGACGAACAGAAAGCAGCTTTTTTAAAGGGCCTGCAAACGCTTGAGCAGATCGAAGTTGTAAAAAGCTATCATATTGGCACACCTGCGCCTATTGAAAGAGCCGTAGTTGATACCACTTATAACTTCAGCCTGGTTCTTTTTTTCGAGGATTTGGAGGCGCACGATGTTTATCAGGTGCATCCGGTACACAAAGCCTTTTTAGACGAATTCCGCATCTTCTTCGAGAAAGTAGTCATTTACGATGCGCAGAACTAAGCCCTAACTGCTCAATGAATCAAAAGGCCTCAACTGTTAAGTTGAGGCCTTTTTTAATACTATTTTAACTTACTTTTTGCGTGAGGTAAATGAGCGGCGCGCTTTCCGTTAGCTCGGGCGCCACCGCCGCAAAGCCGGTAATGTAGGCTTGTTGGTTGTGGGCCGCCAAACCCTCGGCATTGGTCCATTCTTCCTGAAAAATGAAAAGATTTTCATCTTCAGTAGATTGGTGCAGGTCGTATTGGAGGCAGGCGGTTTCTTGCCTTGAATGGATAACCATGTTTTGAAGAACGGCTTTTAGCTCTTCGGCCTTGCCGGATTTGCTTTTAACCAATGCAGTGAGATAGATGCTCATGGGGTTCGTGTTTGATGCTGAATAATTGGATGAGGTGGTTTTGGTATGCTTTTAAATCGCGCGCAATATCTGGATTCTTTTCTACATCGTGAAAATGGAAGCTTGGCAAAGACTTCATGCCTACAAAGGCATTCATGCGGTGGAAGCCAAAAAGTACGCCTTCATCTACGCTCTTTTCATTAAAAAATTCGCCGGGTAGCGTAAAAGGCGTAGCTGGAGCATTCCAGCTGCTGGTTACGAGGTAGTGGCGGCCGTGCAACATGCCACCTGTGCCGTAGTTGACATCCGGATTGCTGGATGAACGGCCATCGCTATGGTAAATGCCTTTTTGGTGGCCAGCGGTAAATACCTCGTCGATGTATTTTTTAAAACCATTGGGTACCTGGAACCACCAAATTGGCGTGTGGTAAATGATCAGATCGGCCCATACAAAGTTTTCTACTTCCTTGTTGGCGTCATAAACCTCGTTGATGTTGGTTGACCGAATGCTGACGCCAGGCAACTGGCCTAAGAAATCGATGCTGAAATTGGTGATGGTCTGGTTGAAACGGCCACCCGAATGTCCGAAAACCTGGCCACCGTTAATGATGAATATTTTTTTAAAGTCCATGTTGTTTCTCTATTGATGGAACAAAATTACCGCCTGATTATTTACTATTAAAATAATATAAATTATATATTTGTATTA
>JBCNPG010000213.1:0-5805 GCA_039593445.1 Pedobacter sp. | reverse complement strand
AGATTTTGAGAATTACATTTTTAGGTACAGGTACATCGCAAGGCATCCCGGTAATTGGTTGTGGCTGCGCAGTTTGCCAATCTACCGATCATAGAGACAAGCGATTAAGGGTTTCGGTACTGGTTGAGACTGGCGACAAAACCATGGTGATAGACAGCGGTCCCGATTTCAGGTACCAGATGCTACGCGCCGGAGTTAAGGATCTAGATGCCATTTTGTTTACGCACGAGCATAAAGACCACATAGCCGGCTTGGACGATATCAGGCCGTTTAATTATTTGTTGCATAAGCGGATAGATATTTATGCCACCCTAAGGGTACAAGAAGCTTTAAGGCGCGAATTTTCCTATATCTTTCAAGACACCAAATATTTTGGACTGCCCCAGATTAACCTGCATACCGTAGAATCTGAGCCTTTTGAAGTAGGCGCTACAAAGGTTATCCCTATTGAAGTGATGCACTTTAAATTGCCTATCCTAGGGTACCGCATTGGCGATTTTACCTACATCACCGATGCAAAGACAATTTCGGAAGAATCGTTTGCGAAAATAAAAGGCACGAAATATTTAGTCGTTAATGCCCTGCAGAAAGAGGCGCACATTTCGCATTTTACATTGGAAGAAGCCATTGATTTTGCCAACAAGATAGGGGCAGAACAGACTTATTTTACGCACATCAGCCACAATTTGGGCAAACATGCCGAGGTTGAGCAAGAGCTGCCTGCTAACATTCGTTTGGCCTATGATGGATTGGTGCTGGAGGTGGAATAGAGCGGTTTTCGGTTATTAGTTTTCAGTTGCCGGTTGCCAGTTAGCGGTTATCATTCAGCGATGGAAACTCATTGGTTAATAAATTTAACGCAAAGGCTTTAAAAATTGAAGCATTCCATTATATTTGCAGCATTATACCCGGGTGGCGAAATTGGTAGACGCACCATCTTGAGGGGGTGGCGCTGGCAACGGCGTGGCAGTTCGAATCTGCTTCCGGGTACTAACAAGATTCTTGTTTAATTTTTAAAGGCTTGCTTGTAAATAGCAGGCCTTTTTTGGTTTATTTAGTCTGCTAGCGTAATCAGTTTGAGGTTCTTCTAAGCCACAGTCAGGCTTCCCTTTAAACAAAAATACGATCCGCTTTGCCGACTTTTATTTTTAGCTTATTAAGCTTTTGGCGAAGTATCTTTAATCTTAAAGGATTGATAGGGTGGCTAAGCGATGAAAATAAATGTTTAAAGTTAATCGCTGCTATTTTTTGGCTTAAAAGGTTAATCGATTTGTGCTGTTAATCTTTCATGATTATATGGTTTTTTTGTAATGGCTATCCTTGCTTCGCGAAAATCATAACAGATTACGCTTAACATAAAAGCCATCAATGATAAAAACGATTTTAACCTGCATACTTTTGGTCTCTTTACTGGCCATCAGCTGCAAGAAAGATAAAACGAGCAATAACTTCAAGTGCAGGGTAAATGGCGAGGTTTGGCGGCCTCGCAATACGGATCTTAAATATAGTGGCGAGGCTGAGGCGCATTTAATCGATGAAGGAAAAACTTTTTTTGTATCAGCCTATCAGGAAGGATCTAGGCAAACCATATCTTTTAATATATTGCTGGAAAGAGAAGTGGGAATCGGGACTTATAGCCTAACTGGTATAAAAAATTCAGCTGCTTATGATGATGCGGCTAAAGATCTGAAATTTACTGTGCAACCGGGCTATACTGGAACATTGCAAATCCTAACACTGGACAAGAGAGCTCAAACAATGACCGGAAGGTTTTCTTTCAAGGCGCTGGAAAACAATACCAAAGCAGTTGCAACGATTACTGAAGGCGAATTCAACCTGATCTACAAAACCTATTGAAAGAGCTTTTACAGTTTTGGTCTTACGAAAATACTGCTAACTATTTTATTGCCTTGGCTTTCTGCAGCGTTTCTTCTATGTTGTGCGTTAAAATTTTGGGTATAAAATCTTCTCTCGGCGTTCCGTCTACGTGGTAAAGTCGTTCAGTTGGGAACTGGAATCCGATTTTGGTTTCCGGCATTTGAAAGTTTGAAATCGCCCCCAGCAAACCAGCCATTTTTGTTCCAATTACCTGAGCTCTTTTCATGGCGTCAAAACCAATGGCCATGCCTTCGCCCATACTTCCTGTCCAATGGCCTACCAAAACATAAACTTTTCCGCTGTAGGTTTTCTTGCGCGGGGTAACGAATTCTTCCCAATGCCTTTTGGTCTGGTATTCTTTTTCATCAATTTCGTGCACTTGGTAGGGCAGGAGCTTAGCTGTAAATCTGCCCATGATCGCTCTTGCAACAGTCGAATTTCCACCGCTTGGTGTTTCTGTCAGATCGATAATCAGGTTTTTGTATTGAAACAAACTATCGAGTGCCTGATCAAATGCCGCAATAAGACGATTGTCTCCTAGTGAATTGTTGATTTTGATGTAGGCAGTATTTTTGTTCAGTATTTTATCAAAAATGAGTTCGCTTCTATTTCCATAGCTCACAGGATTGAAAGTTTTGGGCATTCCATTTTCAATTGCAACAATTTCCCGGCTTGTGTCGTGGGTTCCTGCAAAAAGCATATCGATAGCATATTGATACATTTTTTGGTGGTATTGGTTGGTGAATTTCGGCAAGAATTTTTGCAACTGTTCATCAATAGGCTTTCCATTAAACATAGTCACTTCCATTCCTATTTTTAAACCGGCCAAATCTGCTCCAAAGCCTTTTCTCAAATCTTTGATGATGTATTGGTTCCCCGATTTTTCGACATATAAATCCGAACCAGACGCAACCAATCTGTTGGATGTTTTGAGGTTGGTGCTTAAAGAAGAATGTCCGTTGTAAAGTTCATTCAACACATTTTCGAGCAACTGAATGAACTCGTTGTCGTTGGAGATTTTCTCGGCTTGCGGTTCGTATATCTCCTTTACTTTTTTCCAGTCAATGCCTTGCTGGTCAAGATAGGCGTAATTATCGTTAATGTCGGACCAAAATTCCCTAAAGTCTTTCTGATATTTGGTTTGTGCAAAGGCTGAATGTCCATTAATTAAAATTAATACTGCTAGAGCAAGTTTTGTCAGAAGGTTTCTGTTCATGCGTGGTGTTGTGGATTTATCGCTTGCTTTTTCCATAGAGCCTATCCTTCCATAAGATAGTCCCTTGAGTTTGTTCAAAAAACTGATCCTAAATGGTTTGGCAAGTTGTTTGGCAGACTTGTTTAGGTATCGGCTATCCCAATTTTGGGGCTAATGGTGATTAAAACCAAGTCCTGGTGCAAATATATCAGATGTTTGCGAGATTTGTCTAATTTCTTTAACCGACAAAGCCAACGCCTCATTTCGATTTTTTGTCAAAATTTAGGCAACCCACAAAAGCACGTCTTTTTTCGTTTATTTTCAGTTAAGTTTGTGTAAGCCCGAATTGATCTTACGGAAATGTCTAAAAATTACACCCCCAACGACTTGGCCAATTTTGTGTTTAGAGAACTTGCACGCTCTAAAACTCCCAAAAAACCTTCTAAAAGGATATTGGAGCAACTGTTTAATACCTTGTATTACACCAGTTTGCAAACCGAGGAAGGCCAATTTATCAAGGTGACCATTACGCTGTACGACCACCTCTCGGGGCATAAAACCCTCACCAGTAATGACGATTGGAAGTTTTTCCCTTTCAGCGCACCGATGGAGTTTAGTGTAAAGAACCTGGTTAAGCTCTCAAAGGCCGCAGATCCTTGGAGTTCGAGTCTTTCCGTATACTACGACGAGCATGAGCAGCTGTTTATCCACGGCATGATAGATCAGGCGGTTCATTACCAGAACTTCCTCAATTACGAGCGCGATAACGAGCCTTTGTATCCCGGAATAATCCAGACCATGATTAATGGCATTGGCATCTTGAACGTGATGCTCGAATATCAGCCTTTGGCGGCCTTGAACCAGCACTATTTGGTGAGGCATTATCCCAACGTGTTTGAATATGGGCCGGTTTCCGATTTTATAGTGGGCAGCTCTGCCTACAGCAAAAAAGAGCTGGAGAAAGCCATGAAAGAAAAACTGGACGAAACGGATGTGGAGGTTTTCAACGATTTTATCTTTGAATACGTCATCCAATCGATCAGTAGGATTTTGCTCAAAATAAAGAACTACCACCATGGCGGGGCTATTCTCATAACTAAAGATTTTAAGCCCAGTACCGACCTCATCATCAAATACAAGCTGGAGTATAATCGCATACAAACGGCCGTGATGAATATTCTGAGTACGGTAATGGACAACGAAGCGCTCGAGAAGGTGATCAAATCGCTTAAAAGAAGGGGCGAAGACATGCCGATCGAGCTGCATGAAGAATACAACCTGAGCGAAGTGGATATTGAAGATAGCTTTAACGAGCTGAGCGGTGCGGTGCGCTTTGTGTCGTCGCTGACCTGTGTTGACGGATTGGTGCTGCTTTCGCCACAAATGGTGGTACATGGCTTTGGTGCCGTAATTTCGGCTAAAGGGCATCCCGATTTTGTATACATCAGCAATGCCTCAAAACCTGCCAACAAACTGGTTAAGATGGCACCTTCGCATTTTGGTACGCGTCATCAGTCTATGTTTTCCTATTGCCTCAAACACCCTGAAAGCCTGGGTTTTGTAGTTTCGCAGGACGGAGAAATACGGGCCATCAAAAATGTGAACGGCAAAATAATTGTTTGGGAAAATATCAAGGTTTACCAGTTCTTGAAGAGCAATAAGCTGGCCAAGGTTGTGGGCTGGAAGCCTTAGGGAAAGGGCAAAGTCTTGATGTTTCAATTGGCAGTTGCCGGTGAGCAGTTTAGATTCGCGAATTAAATACTTTAACAATTCATTCAATAAATATGGATCAGCAATTATTCGAAAAAGTAGATCAATATATCAGCAACCTGGTGGCGCCAGAAGACCAGGTGCTTCAAGAGACCATCCAATCGTTAGACAAGGCGGCTATGCCCCAAATTAGCGTAACACCAACGCAAGGCAAGTTTTTGCAGGTCATGTTATGGATGTGCAAAGCCAAGCGGGTGCTCGAATTGGGCACTTTGGGCGCCTATAGTACCATTTGGATGGCCAGGGCAATTCCGCTAGATGGCAAAGTGATTACCGTTGAATTTGATCCGCACCATGCCGATATCGCAAGGCAAAATATCGCGAAAGCGGGCCTTGATGCTAAGATAGACCTGAGGGTAGGCAAAGCCATGGATATTTTGCAGGAGCTTATTGCCAATAGGGAAGAAGCCTTCGATTTTGTTTTTATTGATGCCGACAAAGAACCTTATGCCGAATATTTTGAACTGGCTCTGCTGCTTTCGCACCCCGGAACGGTCATTATATGCGACAATGTAATCAGGGAAGGGAAAGTGCTGGATAAAGATACGAGCGACAAAAGGGTTAAGGGCGTACAGCGATTTAACCAGCTGCTGGCCAATCATACCCAGGTAGAAGCTACCATCATGCAAACCGTAGGTGCCAAGGAATACGATGGAATGGCCATTGCCATTGTGAAATGATGAATAGCTGTATTTTTGGGTTTCCTATTTGTAACTTTTGCTTGATGAAAAATTAACCAAAAGGTAATCTAGTTCATGAGGTTTGGTCGTGCGTATCAGCTAATATTGCTTTCTTTTTTTATATATAGTAATGTTGAGCATGAAAAAAATATACACGTTCCTTGCTTTTGCAGTTTGCTTTTCGGCTTCGGCTTTTGCGCAATGGCCAGGAAAAGTAGGGGATAGCCCACAAATCCTCTTGCCTAATGGCTGGAAAATAAGTCCGGCCGGCCATTCTTTAAC
>JBCNPG010000212.1:0-5806 GCA_039593445.1 Pedobacter sp. | reverse complement strand
ATCTTCTGCGTCGAAACCAGCCATGGCCTGATTGGTTTTGGCCGCCTTTACAGCAGCCGGCAATGCGGCCAAGTTGTGTGCGATGTAGAGGTTGGCCTTTGTTTTTTTTGCTTTTTTAATCAGTAGCGGGGTACACCTGCCCAAGGCTGCCAGGCTTTTAAAACCTAGCCTTTTAAGGAATAGCTGTGCGATTTTATGATGTAATCTTGTCAAAAGATAAAGCCATTTATCTGATACAGGCGTTCCACCCACACAAATAGCCTCCCATTTTTTTTGTACAAGTAACTGCTTATCTAAATGAGCCGCCCATTCATCTCTGTATTGATAAATTACTTTTACCTCATAACCCGCTTCGACCAAGGTGTCGGCTTCTTTTACCAAACGTGGATTAGTAGCAGGCTGGCCGGAAGTAATAATAACGATCGATTTCAATTTTCTTCTTTCAGGAAAGATTGCCAAGCTTCAAGTTGAATGTTTTCGTGGCCCAACTGCGCTTTGGGAATGTCGCCTTTGTAGACTTTTTCGATAATGGCTGGTAAAATGGCAAGATAGGGCTCAGGTTTTTGCAAGGGATGCAACACCCAACAGTTTTCAGATTCAAGCATGAAACGGTAAGCACCAGCCGAACGAAACCGTTTGAAGAAAATGTTTTCCACGGCCCTTGGATAACCCCTGTTAAGGTATTTTACCAAAAGGGTTTCCCAAAGTGCCGGGCCTTTCAGCAGCGGAAGATATCGCGCCAGCCGTTGCTTATCGATCAGGAACTGGCGAGCTGAGAAAAAGGTATCTTTATAACCGCCAGCCACTTTGGTAAACGCAGACCAATGGTCTAAGCTAGGTTTTTGTATAGCCATGCCGTTTAAGGGGGCAATGCCAGGGGTAGCAGAAATGCAATCGGGATTTGCCTCGAGTATTCGTAAAGCATGTTCATACCACTTAAAACCATTGGATTGATGAAAAAGCATATCGCCATCAAAATGCAGCATGGACCGGGTCTTGGTGAGCTCCAGTCCGGCCAAATACGAACTAATGCCAATACCCCCATATTCATGGGTTTCCTTTACGATGTTCCTGAAGTACTTTTTGGAAATATGGGCAATTAATGGATCGCCAGGCTCTAGAAAATATACTTCAGTGGCAACGCCTTCTTTTAAAAGGTTATTGGCGATAGACTTGATTTGCCTAACTCTTTCCTTAAATAATGGCTCGGGAAATTTAATGTCAGGGTCTACAATTTTCGTTTTTTGTGGCTTGCAGCAATCCACTACGAGCAACCTGTGGGGTATATCGGCATGTGAAGCAACCAATGCTGGAACCGTGAGCTGTGCATAGTTGATATCTCCTGGCGAAAGGTTGATCTGTAAGGTTATCTGATGATTCATTTGATCAAGGTCTATCTCGGTAACTATTGAAATAGCGGGATGGTTTTATCCTGCAGCATTTGGTAAATCTTAAGGTAATCGGAGATGATTTTATCACTCGAATAATTTTCTACGGCACTTTCTCGCGCCGCTGCTCGCGATAAGCGGTCCCATTGGTTAATGTATTGGCACAACTCTTCAAAACCATTGGCAATGTAGCCATTAACCCCATGCTTTACCACTTCGTTTACGGCGCCTCTCGGATAACCAATAACCGGTGTGCCACAGGCCAACGCTTCTGCCATTACAATGCCGAATGGTTCGTTCCAAGCGATAGGCATAAGAAAGGCGCCTGCAGCACCGAGCAATTCATTTTTTTCGTGGTCGTTCACCGGACCAATATAGCTGATCTGACTGCCCAGATAAGGTTTGACCATTTCATTGAAATAGTTTTGATGTGCTGGCGGAATATTACCGGCAATGATCAGGTTTTTGTGGGTAGCCAAGGCGGCCTTTACGGCAGTATGCGTACCTTTTATGGGTTCTATTCTCCCTAAAAAAACCAATGGGGCATCTGTCGGAACCGATGGGCTGTAATCATAAATCTGGAGATCTACACCGTTATAAACCGTAAAGGCTTTGGCATAAGGGCTAATCTGGTTAGCGATATAGTTGCTGCAACCGGTAAAGGCCAAGGTGCCTTTTCTGGCTATTTTTACCGCTTTTTGTATTTGGGTTAAAGTGGGCTCCCTTTGGTAAGACATGAGTTTTGGAATGCCTGATTTTAGAAAGGGTAGGAGATAAGCCAGCCTACTGAAACTATGGATGACGTCTGGCTTCCATTTTTTGAGCCTTGAAAGTGTATATATATTTTTGAATTGCGCAACCGTTCCTGCAGCGCTTGTGGTATAGGGAAGGTGTGCTACGCTTACTTTGGAATCCTTATGGGCAACCAATATAACCTCATGGCCGTGCTGAGCCAGACCTTCAACTAAAAAATGAATGATTCTTTCGATGCCACCGTAATTGATTGGCGGAACCGGAATATAAGGGTCGGCAGTGATGGCTATTCTCATTTGATGTTTAATTGCAATTTGATCTTGGCCAATGAATTGGCAATGCTATGCTCGCTCAAGGCTCTTTTCTGTCCCATGTTGCGCAATTGCAACCTTAATTGCTTGTCTTTTTGAAGCTTTTCTATTTTTTGTGCCATTTCCTCCACGTTACTGTATGTCTCTATTTCGCTCCCTAGATCGTAGAGTTCCTCTAGCCCTGCCGTATATTCGGTAAGGTAACATGCACCCAGCATGGGCGCTTCAATATCCCTTAGCCTAGAATAAGTATCCGGTTTTGTTAGCGAATGCCTAAAACTGGGGTAACGGCTTACGCCAAGCGTAACCATACTTTCTTTAGTAATTTTGATATAGCTGTCAAAGTCGATTTTTCCAGATAACCTGGACTGTAAAGCAGAACTCATAAGCGGCCTGTAATTCCGTTGCTTCCATTTTTCGATATAGGCCGCTAAGCCAAATCTATTTATGAATTGCACCTGATGGTTGATTTTTTTTATCAAGCCTTTGTTTGTGCCAGAACCAGCAATTGTTGTTATGGTTTCTTCTGTCCAGCCTGCCCCATAAATTGTTAAATCGATAGGATATTGTACCGCTTCTTCGAACAGCATGGTTCGAAGGATGTCTTTTGAGCCAATAAAAGAAATCTCCGTGGTTTCCGTATCTGGTAGGCCACGGTATCGCTGCGCTACCCACATGGGCATAGGCAGATGGATGTAGTTGTATTTTGCTTTTTTATAAAAAGGCAAAGCTTTGTATTCGGGAACCCAGTTCAGGTCAAATACGGCAAATTCGGCGGGAACCTTCGTAAACTCCCTGACGTTGTCGCAAAAGAAATTTACGCATGGAATGCCCAAATCCTGGATTTTTTTTATGGCTTCCTTTTCAACCTGATGGGGGTAAAAATAGCTTAAAAAAAATGAAATGGGTTTTTGAAGGTGCTGTTTCCTGATGGCGGCAACCACTTTTTCCCAGGTTGTTGTTTTCCATCTTTCCAACTTGGCTTGGTTATGGCTGTGTGCCAAGCCTTCGGCCCAATCCACATCAGCCTCAGTCCATTGACATCCAGCTTCTTCAATTCCGTTTTTGATGTAATACTCCCAAAAAGAATAGGCGGGTATGGGATGGGCGGTTTTAGCTTGCAGAAAGGCTAGGAATATATTCATTGACGGGTGTTCTCAAATAGCGCATCAAGTTGCGTAAGCTTTTTGCCACGCTGCAGGTTTTGCCCAAATGCCGATAATTTAAATCCATGATCATTCATAAAAGCAACTACTTCTTCAAATAAGGGTTGTTTGTGGTAGTATTCTATAAAGCTCACTTCCATAATCAGGTATCGGGTAGCACGAAGTAAAGATGGCGCACCTTTTAATGCTTCCAGTTCGTAGCCCTGAATATCGAGCTTCATCAGATCGACAGCTTCGGGAATAGCGTTTGCCGTGAAAAAATCGTCGAGTCTAACCACATCGATTTGGGTTTGGCCTATTTCTGATATTTTGAATTCCTCCTGAAGCGTAGGAGTAGCGTTTAGCATGCTGGAAGCATCTGAAAAAGACGAGATATAGATTGTTGAAGGGCCATTGAAGTTTCCAGTGGCTAATTGAAAAATGCGGACATCCTTTAAATGGACTACATTTTGATGCAGGGCCTCCATATGGATCGCTAAGGGCTCGAAAGCGAGAACCTGCGCGTCGGGAAATATAGCCTTGGCCAATAAGGTCCAGGTTCCCTCGTTTGCGCCAATATCTAAAATGGTTTTTACTTCAATTGCCGAACCAACTTTCTCTAATAGCTCCAATGAGTCGATATGGCCCAGCGTGAGGGCTTGGGCCGGGGTGTGCCTCAATTTGTTTAATCGTGCCCGATTAGTGAAAAAATTGGTAATTCTGGAAAGCAGTTTCAAAAGCATCAATCGAACAGGTTATTGTCAACAAAAATGGTATTGATGTAGGTATCGGCAAACACCCTGTAGTTGTTTTGTTGCAGAAGGCTGATAATGTCCTCGGCTTTTGCACCCTTAAGGTTGTTCGAAAACAAAACGGTTTCGATACAGAAGATTTTTGGCCTGAACCTGCCAAAGTCAAATTCCTGCAGGATGGCCAGGTCCAAGCCCTCCACATCAAGGGAAATAAAATCTGGGCAAGTATCGAAATAACGTTCGATCAACAGGTTGATGTTTAGCAGTTCTACTTCTTGGCTGCTGATGATCTTGGCCTGACCGGCAGCTTCGAGCTGCAGGGCCTCTGCTTCCGAAAATGTACTGAGCAGCGAATTGTTGGTCAAAAAGAATTTTCCGGTCGTTTTTGCGCCAGTGCCGATCCCAATATTGAGGCAACGGTCTTTTTTTCTGATGCTTTTTAGCTTTTTAAACAATACAGGATTTGGTTCTACACAAACACCCCTCATACCTAAAAGATAAAAGAGATAGGTATTGTTCATGTTGTAGGGATGATTGGCCCCGATATCCAGATAACTGATGTGTTTAAGCTTTAAGGCATCCAGGATAAATTTGACGATCAGGTCTTCGCCCATTTGCGAAAAACTGAATTTCAGGTGTATCCCAAAGAGTTTGGCCAAAGTTCTTTTAAAAGGAATGAGCGAGTGCAATATCATAAGAACTGTTTAAGTCTTTTTAAAGCCTTCCAACCAAAAATGGATTGGAAGAGCTTGCTTTTCGAGCTGGTTGGAAATGCTAAAGTGGGTTTGGGAAGAAATTTTAAATAGGCTTCTGCTTGCTTCGTCAAGTCTTTATGGTTAGGGTATACCTGGTAAATAAAGGACTGCCAAACATTGGCCGCACTTGCTTTGGCACTAACCGAAGGGCTCTTCTTTAAGAGGTAGCCCACGCTTAGGCTGATAGCGGCAAAACACGATTCTATGGCTTTTCGGCTTTGCTGGCTGGCCAGGCTGCTGCTGTTTCCAGACCGGTAGTATAAGATCGAGCGCTCACAGAAAATCACTTTTGGAGCCGCCAATATGGTTTTGGTGAAAAATTCAAGGTCGTCAACCATCGAAAGGCTTTCGTTCCATAAACCCGCTTTAGCTATAATCGCTCTCGGAATCAGGAAAATTCCCGGTTGGGTCATGGATTTTCCCTCGCGCCAGCTTGAACAGATCCATTTGGTGGACTCCATATCTTTCCAGCATGCTTCAGGCTGCTCGTTGTAGGTGGCCACGTTATTATCGTAAAAGCGGCCCCACTTGCCTGAGATGATACAGCTGGGGTTTTGTATTGCCAGGGTCACCTGCGCTTCCAGCATATCCTCGTTCATGAGGTCATCTGCATCAAAAAACTTGATGAATTGCCCCTTGGCCAGCTTAAAGCCGGGATTTCTGTTTGCCGCCGCACCCCCCTTGCTTTTGCTGTAAACTATG
>JBCNPG010000211.1:0-5824 GCA_039593445.1 Pedobacter sp. | reverse complement strand
AACCACGCTTTACAGCCTGACTATAAGCTATGGTCAGAACTGTTCCGTATTTGCCAGCACCAGGATTATCGTAGACAAGACAACCCAACTGGATGTATGTTCCGAAAATACTTTCTCCTTAACAGGCGATACGAATAACGATGTTCAGCCCGTGTTTCAATGGCAAAAATCACTTAGTGGCACTTGGAGCGACTTACCCGGCGGAACTCAACAAAACCTCGTTTTAACCGCCGAGCCAAATACGGGTAACAGCACAGTAAAGATTAATTACAGGCGACAAGTAACCGTTGGCAATGTTATTTATTACGATTCGAAATATGAGGTTGCTGTTGCTCCAACTACTTTCAACAACCTGATCAGCGCAAGTTCCACTGTCTTTTGCAGTGGCACGGTAAATAATTTGCAATTAACGGGGAGCAATCCGAATGGCGCTTCGAATGCCAACATCAGCTTCGGCTGGGAGCAAAGCAGCGACGGCTCTTCATGGCAAGCTATGGCTGGCAATACAAAGGACCTGATCGTTAGCTCACTTTCTCAAACCACTTATTTTAGGCGGATTACGAAGGCGGATAACTGCAGCAACCTTAGCAATAGTTTAAAAATAGAAGTATTCCCCGTGGCTACTATTGCCAATGCAGGGCAGGATGCCAGCTATTGCGACGTAAGCCAGATAACACTCAATGCTAATGCCGTTTTGCCTAACGAAACCGGAAGCTGGCAGGTTGTTTCTCCAATCAGCTATCAGCCATTTACGGCGCAAAATGTAAATAATCCGAAAGCCACCATCAACAACTTGCCACAAGGCCAACCGGTTAAATTAAGGTGGACTATCGATAATGCGAGTTGCCAAACCTCAAGCAGTTCGGAACTCACGCTCCTATCTTATCCAGCATTGGCACTGCAAGCACAAAGCCAGCTGTTCATAGATCTGGGCAAAGCTGTGAACCTAGGCGTAAGTGCCAATTTAAGCACTCAAATTCCCTACACTTTTGAATGGAGCCCACAAACAGGCCTCGACCAAAGCAATGTACTTAGCCCAAATGCCAATCCTACAGAAACCACGGTTTATACGCTTCGGGTTAGTTATGGCGCAACATGCGTCAAAACCATTTCGGTAACGGTCAGGGTAGTTAAAGAAATCCAAATACCCAATGCCTTTTCGCCCAATTTTGACGGCGTTAACGATACCTGGGAAATCAAGAACCTTGACAGCCATATCGGATCCAAATTGATGGTATACAACAGAAATGGCACCATGGTGTATCAGGCTTTCAATTATGCAGGAGGCTGGGATGGCAAGCATAAAAACAAGCCTTTGCCGGTTGGGGTATATTACTACACCATTGCGCTCAACGACAAAAAATCGACTATTTATACTGGCAGCGTTACAATTATCAGGTAGAATCAAACAACTTATCCAAGCAAATGATTCATATCCTATCTTTGTGGCTACTTAACAACCCCTTTTAATGCAGCATTTCGCGCCTATAGCCCTTTTTGTATACAACCGCCCTAAGCATACCGAGCGGACCTTGAAGTTTTTGCAACAAAACGAGTTGGCTTCGGAAAGCAGGCTTTTCATCTTTTCGGATGGGCCCAAAACGGCGGCCGACGAAGACCGGGTTAAGGAAGTAAGGGAGCTTATCAAAAAAACCGAGGGCTTTAAAGCTGTCGAGATCATCGCAAGTCCAACCAACCTGGGATTGGCCAACTCGATTATTGCTGGAGTTAACCGGCTTACCCAAGCCTACGGACAGGTTATTGTTTTTGAAGACGACCTGATTTCGTCGCCTTATACCCTAACCTATTTTAACGAAGCGCTAAATCTTTACCGCAACGAGGAAAAAGTAATGCACATTGGTGCCTACATGTATGCGCTCAAAGACGAAAGCCTGCCAGAAAGTTTCTTTTATAGGGCAGCTACCAGCTGGGGATGGGCAACCTGGGCCAGGGCTTGGCAACATTTTGAACCGAACATTGATACTTTACTGGCACAGTTCGATTCGAAAAAGAAACATGCTTTCTCCATCGAAAACACCATGAATTTCTGGAAACAGATGCAGGATTTCAAAAACGGGAAAAACAATTCTTGGGCTATCCGTTGGTATGCTTCTATTTTTTTAAGGGGTGGTTTGACCTTAAATCCTTCGCAATCGCTGGTTAACAACATTGGCCATGATGGCAGCGGCATCCATTCTGGACTGAGCGACATCTATAATGTGATCATCAACCCCAAGCCCATCACGCAATTTCAAACCGTAATTGCCGAAAACGAACAAGCCTATCAAGCCATTAAACACTTCTTAGCCAACCGCAAAGGCAGCTTGTGGGCACGTATTAAGCGTTTTATCAAAGAGAAACTGAATTCGTAGGCTTCGGAAGGCATTCCAATATCCTTTGATGAAAAGCCAATATAATTTAATGGACATCCAGAAATTAGGATTAAGTTTGAATAGCTACCAAATCTATTCTTATGAACAAAATACTTCTTGGCTGCCTTTTCCTGTGCAGTTTTGCTTACGCCCAAAAACCCATTAAGCCCTATGGCGCCACGCCATCTCAAAGACAGTTGGCTTGGCACGACGTAGAGGTTTATGGCCTCATCCACTTTACTCCTACCACTTTCGAAGACAAAGAGTGGGGCTATGGCGATGCCGATCCGAAAATTTTCAACCCGACTAGCTTCGATGCCGAACAAATTGTAAAAGCGGCCAAGGCCGGCGGTTTAAAAGGCATCATCCTCGTGGCCAAACACCATGATGGTTTTGCCTTATGGCCAACCAAAACTACGCCCTATAACATTTCGAAAAGCCCGTTCAGAAACGGCAAGGGCGACTTGGTTAAAGAGGTACAACTCGCCGCACAGAAATATGGCCTCAAATTTGGCATATATTGCTCGCCATGGGACAGGAATAATCCGCAATATGGCACACCAAATTACCTGGCCATTTACCAAGCTCAGCTTAAAGAATTATATAGCAACTACGGCCAGTTGTTTATGAGCTGGCACGATGGCGCCAACGGTGGCGATGGTTATTATGGCGGTGCGCGCGAGAAAAGAAAAATCGATAATACGGTGTACTACGATTGGAAAAATACCTGGGCCATCACCCGTAAAATGCAGCCTATGGCCAATATATTCAGCGACGTAGGCCTTGATGTAAGGTGGGTGGGCAACGAAGATGGGCATGCAGCCGAAACCAGCTGGGCAACTTTTACGCCCATGCCACCACAAGGCAAAAACGTAGCCGTTCCGGGCCAGGCCAACTACCCCGAAAGCCCTGCAGGAATTAGAAATGGAAAATTCTGGATGCCAGCCGAATGCGATGTTCCTTTGCGAAGCGGCTGGTTTTATCATGCCAAGCAAAAACCCAAAACGCCCGAAGCCTTATTCGATCTTTATTTAAAAAGCGTTGGCCATGGCGCTGCCTTAGATTTAGGCCTGGCACCCGATACCAGGGGTCTTTTGCACGACGACGACGTAACTGCGCTCCAGACCTTTGGCCAAATGGTTAAGCAAACCTTTGCGCAGAACCTGGCCAAAGGCGCCAGCATCAAACCGAGCAATACCAGAGACAAGGCACATGGCCAGGCTACGCTTTTAGATGGCAACAAACAAACTTTTTGGGCAACGGCCGACAATGTACATCAAGCCAGCCTGGAAGTCAGCTTAAAAACTCCACAAACATTCGACATCATCAGCCTGCAGGAATATATTCCATTGGGCCAGAGAATAGAGGGCTATAACATCGAGATCTTGAAAAACAATACTTGGGAAAAGGTTTATGACGGAACCAGCATTGGCGCAAAAAGGCTTATCAAATTGCCAGAAGCTGTTACGGCAAGCAAAGTACGCATCAATATCACCCAATCGCCAGTATGCTTAACACTTAGCGAAATCGGGCTGTACAAAAAGGCAGATTTGTAAATATAGCACTGCTACGTTAAACAACAGGCCAATCTTTACCGATTGGCCTGTGCAATTCCCACGGTACCAGGCTACAAGATGGGTTTTTTAGCTTCTAAAATGATATAGGGCGACAGTTGCTTTGAATCGAAAGGAAAGAGCTTGCTGAATACTTTGCCACCAAGCCAAACCGCTTTTTTAAACAGCCTTACGCCAACCGACTTTTCACGTTCGTTTTCCAGCCACACGCTAAAGTGGCCAAAATAACGCGACTGCAACACTTCTAAACCTGCATCTTTGCAAATTTGCGCCAGCAATGCCGGATCCATACAATCGATGTTGTGCTTATCGTAATTGGCCTTGTCAAAATTCTTTTGGAACCAGCCGTTTAATGCCTTGAAATTAGGCAGGGTAATGAACAGGCTTCCGCCAGGCCTTACAAAGGCAATATGCCGCTTAATGATGTCGGCCGTATCGTTAAAATGTTCGATCAAGCCGCAGCTCAGCACCAGGTCATATTGCTTTTCGGGCACATAGCTAAATAAATCGGTCTCAATGATATGGATATCGTTTTTTTCTAGTCCGTTTACCTTGAGCAACTGCTCGGTAATTGGCGGATGAACAAAATAATCGAGCAAAGTGGCCTCCAACTTAAGGTATTTCCTTAAAAACACGGCATAATAGCCTGGAAAACCACCCAATTCGATAGCGGTTTTAACATTGTTCTTTGTGGTCAGCTCGGCCAGTTGGCGATGAAAAAGATAGTTTTCAGGAATAACCACCGACAAATCAGTTTTGCTCTCCCAGTACTTTACCCAAAAATCCCTATCGGTTAATAAGTTCGACATTATTCCTTTTGTTATGCTAATTGCTTTTATTGTTTTATGCTTTATTACTGAATTGTTTAGTGGCGAACCGACAACTGATACTTATTTTAAATCCTTCATGATTTCGGCTACAGCTTTTTCCAATTGTGGATCTTTGTTCTGCAGGCGGTCTTCGATGGTATTTTTCACATAAATATCGGGTTTTACGCCTTCCTTCTCAATATTTTTGCCATCCATGGTATAGCAGCCCCACGATGGCAAACGATAGGATGAACCATCAACCAAGCCTTTGGCCGAAGTAAAAATAATCCAACGGTAGCTTTCCGTACCGATGATCTTGCCCAGTTTCAATTGCTTGAATCCGGCAGCGGTCATTTCGGCATCACTTAACGATTGCTCGTTAATCAAGAGCACGATCGGTTTTGCGGCTGGTGCAAAGTTACTTTGTGGCGACATTTTGCCTCCGCGGTATTTCCATTGCAGGTACGGCCTTTGCGATAGGAAACGCAACACCTCGTCGTGCACATTGCCCCCGGTATTGTAGCGCAGGTCGAGGATAATTGCATCCTTATTGTTTTCCTGTTCTACCATATCGAGCAGGAAGCGCTCCAATTCGCCACCGCTCATGTTTTTCATATATGAATAAGCGATGCGGTTGTTGCCCCATTTGGCCACATTGTCTCTGTTTTGGGCAATCCATTCGTCGTAAAGGTTGGTTCTTAAAGCGCCAGCACTTTGCGGATGCACATTTACATCAATCTTTTTGCCGTTGCGCATCAATCCCAAGCTCATTTCGCGGTCTAACGATGGCTTGCTGAAATAATAGTCGCGATCCATTTTTTCATCAACCTTAACCCCATTCACTTCTACCAGCACATCGCCTTTCTGAATGTTCTCACCGGCTAAAAAAGCATTGCTTTTAGCCACCACACGGGCCACTTGATAAGGCTTTTCGTTGTCGAAAAGTATACCCGTTTCATTGGTGATGTAGTTCAGGTTCTTGCGTTCTTCGGCGCCAAAGCTGTTAAAGCCCATGTGCGAAGAGTTGAGCTCGCCCCCTAAAATCGCTGGGACGCGGACTGCGGACCGG
>JBCNPG010000210.1:0-5849 GCA_039593445.1 Pedobacter sp. | reverse complement strand
GTTATCGTTGATTACCCCATCGCCATTCAGGTCGGCAAATTTGATGTCGCCCGGCTTTTCTGTAGGGCTATTGGTACCGTGCAGGTAGCTGTTAATTTCGGCTTGCGTTTGGTAAATGCCTACCATTTTGTAGCCATAGAACTCATTTAACGCATGGCCAACTTCGGTGCGGCTTACCGAACCCACGATGCTAGGCAAGTTGGGATGCAGCTTTTTCACTTCGTTGGTTAGTGTAGCCAAATTGCCGTTAATGGCATATTTAAAGGCCCTGCTGTTGTTGGTATAGTTAATGCCTAACTCAAAACCTTTGTTCTGTACCTCGCCGGCATTTACATAAGTTGGCTTCACGTTACCCACAAAGCCCGGCAAGGAAATCGGCAACAAGATACCCGAGGTATTCTTGATGAAATAATCGACCGAAAGATACAAGCTGTTTTTCAGCATGCCCATATCCAAACCGATGTTGGTTTGTGTAGTAGTTTCCCATTTCAAATCCGGATTACCATAACGGTCGGTTACATAACGGTCGCCATTTTTGCGGATCAGCGTGAGGTAGGCATAATTGTCAATCTCCTGGTTACCCAGTTTACCATAGCTGGCGCGAAGCTTCAAATCAGACAGCCACTTTACGTCTTGCATAAACTCTTCTGAAGTGATTTTCCAGCCTGCAGAAACCGAGGGAAAATAGCCCCAGCGGTTGTTTTCGGCAAAGCGCGACGAGGCATCGGCCCTTAAATTTCCGGTAACGAAATATTTGTTGGCATAGTTGTACGTAGCAGAGCCGAACAGAGAGAAAAGGCTCCATTCTGCACCCGAGCCGCCATTGTACAAATCGTTGGCTGTACCACCAAAATCGATGTATTGGAAACTGCCCGAGGTATAGTCGTATCTTCTGCGCGATGCGGAAATGGCATCGGCTTTATTGCTGATGAACTCTGAACCAACCAAGGCGCTCAAATTATGCTGGCCAAATGCCTTGTTGTAATTGAGGGTATTGTTCCAGGTAATGTTCAGCTCCTGGCCGCGCTCTTCATTTAAGCCGTTTGGCCTATTGATGCGTCCTTGGCCTGCATCGAGTGCCGAACCGCCTCCATCATCGTCGCCAAAGTTCTGCAAGAAAGCCTTGTTGTGCCTGAACAATAAATCGACCCCAACATTGGTACGGAATTTTAACGACTGGTCTTCCAAAAGGCCATATTCGGCAAACACATTTCCAAATGTCCTGAACTGGTTGCGCTTATCGTTACTGAAATAGGCCAATGCGATCGGGTTTTGCGAACGCTCAAAGTTCATGTCCCAGCCATTCGATGTATTGTTGTTTTTATAGAAAGGCAAATCGGTAAACGGATTTGACGGACTGTAGGTCGGATCGCTTGGCGATTTGTACACCGGAATAACGGGTGGCCTTAAAAAAGCATGGCGAATGATGCCCGGCGCATCGCCTTTGGAAGACAAAGCATCCTGCAGTTCGTTCGACAATTGCAAATTGGTTCCTACTTTTAGACGCTCTGTTAGATTGGCCGTAATATTGGCCCTAAAATTTAGGCGTTTGTATTGGTCGTTGTTAAAAATAACGATGCCGTTTTGCTGATAGTAGCCTCCAGACAAAAGATACGAGACCTTTTCGCTGCCGCCACTAGCCGTAAGCTGGATGCTTTGCGAATGGCCGGTTTCAAACAGTTCCTTTAGCCAATCGGTATTTGCCAAATCGGTTCTGGCTCTTTCGGCGGTATACGGATTGGTACCGGCATAACCTGCGTTTTTCCAAGCTTCTTCTTCTTTGGCCAGGTATTGCTGGGTATTGAGCATGGTTGGCAAATTGCTCACTTTCTGTATGCCGTTAAAATAATTGATATCAATGGCCGATTTGCCTTTGGTGCCCTGTTTGGTGGTAATGACAACCACACCTGCCGAGGCCCTCGAACCATAAATAGCGGCCGCGGAGGCATCTTTTAGCACACTCATTGATTCGATATCATTGGTATTGAGGAAAGAAATGTCGCGAGAAGGCACGCCGTCTACAATAAACAGCGGACTGTTGTTGCCTATCGTTCCTTCGCCACGGATACGGATGTTGATCGGATCGCCCGGCGCACCTGTACTTTGCGTTACCGCCACACCAGCTACCTGACCCTGCAAAATCTGCGCTACATCAGGCACGCGACGTTTTTCGGCATCGGCCATATTTACCGTACCCACCGCTCCGGTAAGGCTCGATTTCCGCTGTGAGGTATAACCCAACACCACCACCTGATTTAAAGATTGTGCCGATGGCTTTAGCGAAACATCTACCTTGCCCGAACCCGAATAATCGATAGTTTGCGTGGCATAGCCGATAAAAGTAAAAGTTAAGGATTTTGGACTGCCATCTTGCAAGGTTAACACAAAGGTTCCGTTTGCATCGGTGGCTGTTTTGTTCTGTGTATTGGCTTGCGTTACCACTACGCCAGGCAAGGGCAGGTTGGTTTCGTCGGTTACCCGGCCCGTCACCTTTGTTTGTGCGTAGGCAACAGTGCCGGCAAAGGTGAGGCCAAGACAAACCAATAGAAATTGTAAAAGTTTGCTCATTTTCATCAGATTAATATTTGGTTGTTTCGGAAATTAACAGTGGACACATGGCTGCGCCAGCATTAAAACCCTTTTTGATTGATTTTGATTGTAACAAATATAGATGGGCCTGCGGCACAAAACAGTGCACTATAGTTTCATTTTAGTTCACTATAGTTGCAAAATCGAGGTTTTCAGCGTTCTATGCTATATTTTTTCCGGTGTACTGCTGGCCGTATGTTGTGCAGCCCTGTAATCGTTGGGAGCCTGGCCGTAGATTTTTTTGAACTCCCTGAAAAAGTAAGACCTGTTATTGAAACCGGTCTGGTAAAAAATTTCGGAAACGGTGAGCTTTGAGCTCTGCAACAATACCGCCGCATATTTGAGCCTGATGCGCTTGATAAACTCTGAAGGCGTCATTCCTGCCAACAGCTTGAGCTTGCGATACAGCTGCATTTTCGAAATACAGAGTATATCTTCGAGTTTAGCGGCATCCAGATCGGGCTCGGCCAGGTTATCCTCCACCGCTTTAACCAACGCATTTAAAAATTCGCGGTCGCCCTGCTCCATGTCTACCTCGCTAAACTGGTTGTTGATATGCTTATCCTTGAGCAGTTCGTTCATCCTTTTTTGGTACTCGAGCAGCTTTCGGACGCGCAACAAAAGGTAATCTATGTGAAAAGGCTTGGGAATATAGGCATCGGCACCCAGCTCATAGCCTTCGGTCTTATTTTCTTCGGTGGTCTTGGCCGAAAGCATGATAAACGGAATGTGCAGGGTTGCCGGTGTGGTTTTTACCAATCGGCAAAGTTCGAGGCCGTCCATATCGGGCATCATCACATCGCTGATGATCAGGTCGGGCTGCGTTTTTTCGAGTACCTGCAATGCCACTTGGCCATTTTCGGCCTCATAAACCACATACGCATCGTCGAGCACGTTCTTTAGCAGGAACCGCAGCGAAACATCGTCTTCAACAATCAGTATTTTGTGCTGTTTTTGGCCTTGCAGTTCGTTCAGCAATGCGCCTTTATTGATTTCGGCAACAGGTTCTACCACCTTTTTATCATAAGGTCTCAAAATCGATTCGTACAGGTAGGATGGCGCCGAGGTCACCACTTCGTCCTTTTTGCCTACCACATGGGTTTGCAGCTTGAACCTGACCTTAAAATAAATCCAATCGGCTTTGAGTTCGGCCGTAATTTCTCCTTCCAGCAGCGCAACGAGTTCCTTTGTAAAGGCCAAGCCAATGCCGGTGCTGAACCTTTCGAAATGGCGGTCGTGCGCCACGTGGTATTTGCTGAAAATCAGATCGAGGTCATTTGCCGTCAAGGTACAGCCCGAATTGGCAATAATGGTTTCCAAATAATGATCATCGGCATTATAGTTAACCTGGAGCGTAATCTCTGCCTGGCGACCGGCATGTTTAAAGGCATTGGACAAAAGGTTGAACAATATTTTCTCATACTTGTCCTTATCGATAAAACCCGCAATGTTTGCTTGGATGTAGCTGTTAAAATATTGCTGTCCTTCGATAGCTACCGGCTCAAAAAGGTTTTTCAGGCTGTTCAGCATCTTGGAAATATCTACATAATCGTCGTTTCTGGTCAGATGGCCTGCTTCTGCCCTTCTAAATTCCAACAATTGCTGCACCAGGTAAGTTAGGCGGGCCGTGTGCTGGTGTATGAGCGACAAAAAGTAGTTCTTGCGCTGATTTTTATCTTCTTTCTGGATGGTATGCTCAACCGATCCCATAATCAGTGTCAGGGGCGTTTGAATTTCGTGGGCAATATTGGTGAAGAAATTAATGCGCTGCTGGTGTATCTCCTCATCCTTTTGCCTAAACAACGTTTCCCGCTCCAGCTTGAATTTCATTTCTACCTTGTTTTTGCGGTACAGGTGAAAAGCATAGGCCGAACCCGCCACAATGAGCAGGTACACCAGATAGGCGGGCCAAGTAAGCCACCAAAACTGCCTGATGGTAATGTGCAGTGCTTCTACGTCTTTGGTCCACACCCCTTCGCCGTTAGACCAGCGTACCATGAGCGTATATTTTCCTGCCGGAATATTGTAGTAGGCAATTTTGCCATCGGTGCCGGTATAATGCCAATCTTTTTCGAGCCCGTTCAGTTTATAGGCAAATTCGTTTTTAGAGGCATTGAAATAATTGAGCGCGGTTAATGCAAACTGGAAGAAATTGTTTTTCCTTTCTATTTCCAGCTCGCGAACTTCGGTGTTGATGGGCTTAACGGTAAAAAACTGGTTGTTCAGCAACGATTGGCCACCGAACTGTAAATCTGAAATGAGCAAATTGGGCTGAATGGTATTTTCGGCCACATTTTTAGGCAAGAAATAATTAAAGCCGTAAATACCACCAAAAAGCAACTGGCCATTGCCTGCTTTGTATACCGCTCCGTCGCTAAATTCGTTGCTTTGCAAACCATCTGTTTCCTGATAATTGGCGATGGTTTTGGTACTGGTGTTCAGCTTGGCCAAGCCACGGTTTGTGCTCAGCCATACATTGCCGTTGCCATCGGCAGCTATACCGTGGATGGTATTGTTGGGCAGGCCGTTATCTGTGGTTATTTTATGAAAGGACGGTTCGTTTTTCAGCGATTCGGCTCGCGTAAGATAGTTCAGCCCATAGCTGGTTCCTATCCAAAGGACCTTATCCTGTCCAAAATAGAGCGAAAGCACGTCGCTGTGCGAAAGCCCATTTTGAAGTCCCGATGCCTTATAGGTTTTGAAGGTATTTTTCCTGAAATCGAAAACACTCAATCCACCATAGCGACAGGCCAGCCATAAGCGTCCATCTTGGTCTGGTGCAAGCGCATAGATGATATCGCTGGCCAAATGCGGATAGTTTTTGGTAGCATATTGTTTAAAACCACTTACTTCGAAACCGTTTTTGCTTCTGTAGATCTGCAGTTCGATGAGCCCATAACCACTGGTTCCGAGCCAAAGCTTGCCATCGGGTGCCTGCCAAATGGCATAAACCGACCTGAAATCGGGCAACTGCACGGCACCGTGAATGGATTTCCAGTTTACAATTTGGTGGTTACGGTGGTCGTAGAGCGCAATGCCCTTCCCATCAGAACCGATATAGGTGAGGTCATCGGCTCCATGCTTGATCACGTAAACAGCATTGTTTTCCAGGCCCGCATGGTTATCTAATTTCTCGATTTTACTTTTTTGAAACTGCTGCCAAAAATCCTTGTAAATGAGAATACCGTTGCCTTTTGTGCCCACCCACAAATCGTTTCCGGCTTCGGCAAAACTCCGAATGGGCTTGTTAATGGGCAGGT
>JBCNPG010000021.1:0-12785 GCA_039593445.1 Pedobacter sp. | reverse complement strand
GATCGCCGCATCTTCAAACTGTTCGTCGGCCAACCAGAGTTTTACCGCTGTTCCCTTGTCGCTCAAAAGTTCCAACCATTGATCGGCTCCTTCAACCAGTTGCAAATCTTCAGGATCGCCTTTCCATTCGGGCAAAAGCACATACCATTCGCCCTTGTTGTTCTTTTTAAACGAGAGTTTTCTTTTTGCCATTGGCTCCGGCTTCCTTTTTAAAAATAGCGACACCTAACGGAGGCAAATTAATCGCTATCGACTGTTTGCGGTGATTGCAATCTATATTTTCCGAAGCAACGGCTACTGGATTAAGTTGGCCACTTCCGTAAAATTCGGAGGCATCGGTATTGAAAATCTCCTTCCATTTGCCTTTTGCAGGTACTCCAAGCCTAAAATTCTCGCGATACACCGGCGTAAGGTTCAACACCACCAGCAAAGTATCTTTGGGTTTGGCGCCTTTTCTGCAATAGGTGAATACAGATTGGTCCATATCGTCGGCATTGATCCATTCAAAGCCTTCGTATGAAAAATTATATTGATAAAGTGCCGGCTCTGTACGGTAAAGCTTGTTGAGGGCCTTCACCACTTTTTGCATGCCTGCATGTGGCGCGTATTGCAGCAAATCCCAATTCAGCGATTCGTTAAAGTTCCATTCGTTGGTTTGTGCAAATTCGTTGCCCATAAACAAGAGCTTGGTACCCGGATGCGTAAACATATACGCATATAAAGCCCTGAGGTTGGCAAATTTTTGCCAATCGTCGCCAGGCATTTTATAAATCATCGACGATTTGCCATGCACCACCTCATCATGTGAAAATGGCAACATAAAATTCTCGCTAAAGGCATAAGATATGCTAAAAGTAAGCTGGTGGTGGTGGTATTTTCGGTTGATAGGGTCATTCTTGAAGTACTTTAAAGTATCGTTCATCCAGCCCATCATCCATTTCATGCCAAAGCCCAAGCCGCCTGCAAATACCGGGCGGGTTACGCCGTCAAAAGTGCTGCTTTCTTCGGCAATGGTCTGCACGCCTTGATAATTGCCATAAACGGCTTCGTTCAGGTCTTTCAAAAAACTGATGGCACCCAGATTTTCGCTGCCACCGTATTCGTTGGTTCCGGCTTCTTCGGGTGTTCTGGAGAAATCAAAATACAGCATTGAAGCTACCGCATCAACCCGCAGGCCATCGGCATGGTATTTTTCTAGCCAAAATAGCGCATTGCTGATGAGAAAAGACCGGACCTCATTACGGTCATAATTGAAAATATAGGATTTCCAATCGGGATGAAAGCCCTTGCGCATATCGGCATGTTCGAACAGGTGCGTACCGTCAAAATTGAACAAGCCATTGGCATCGCCGGGAAAATGCGAAGGTACCCAATCCAGAATAACCGCAATATCATGTTGGTGCAACTGATCGATCAGGTACATCAGGTCTTGTGGCGCACCATGCCTGGAACTCGCCGCAAAATAGCCGGTTACCTGATAGCCCCACGATGGATAATAAGGATATTCCATAATAGGCATCAGCTCTACATGCGTAAAGCCCATTTCCAAAATGTAAGGTACCAAGGCATTGGCAATTTCGCCATAGCTGAGTATCCGTTCAGGGTTACTCGGATCGCGCTGCCAAGAACCCAAGTGCAATTCGTAAACAGAAATTGGCTGATTAAGGGCATTAAGCTTTGGTCTTTTCTTCAGCCAGGCTTTGTCTTTCCAACTGTAATCGGCATCCCAAACGATAGAGGCCTTTTGTGGGGGATGTTCCCAACGCAAGGCGTAGGGATCGCCCTTTTCGATATCGCTGCCATCAAAACCTTTGAGATAGTATTTATAGATTTCGCCTTTGGCCACATGTGGAATAAAGCCCTCCCAAATTCCAGATTTATCCCAACGTTTGTTCAATTGATGGCTTTCCCTGCTCCAGCCATTAAAATTGCCCATTACGGCAACCCTTTGCGCATTGGGTGCCCAAACTGCAAAGTAAGTACCATCCACCTGGTTTACCGTACAAAGATGCGCCCCCAATTTCTCGTACAAACGGAAATGCTTGCCCAGCAAAAACAGTGAAACATCAAATTCGGTAAACAAACTGTGCACCCAAACATTTTTAAAAGCATCTAAAACGCTTTCTTTTGGAGGTGACTTTTTACTTGGCGTATTCCTTTTGGCGTTTGGCATCTTTTTTAGTTGGCAGTTTACAGTTAGTGCTTAGGCACCTATAATCTTAATGTGCATAAAATTCTTGTTCGACTTGAACCTCAGTCGCTTGCGGTCATCTAAATAAAACTCGGTGATTTCTTTGTCGTCGGCAAAAACCTTCGCTACTTCGAAAGGCAATCCGATCACATTGTAATCGTACAATTCGTAATTCGGCGTGTACAAGCCTTCTACAACCTGCTCGATAAAGAGGTTGTGTCCATCGCCTTTTACCACAAATTTCTTTTCGAGATAAATATCCTGTTCGTAGGCAAAGGTATCGCCATGGTCTTCGAACATAAACGAGTTTACTTCGTAATCGCTATAGTAGATGTTGAGCCAAACCTCATCTATCGGTTTTTCGCCTACATATTGCATCACCGGATATTCAGGCAATACCGAACCTGCCCGAACAAACAGAGGCATATCTTCTAAAGGTGCTTCGATATCGTATTCGTTACCGCCGTTAAGCAGTTCGTGGGTCCAGAAGTTATACCACTGCCCTTTAGGGAGGTAAACCACACGCGAAGTAGCGCCTTGTTCCAATACCGGGCAAACCAATAGCTTATCGCCAAAGGTAAATTCATCCTGACGGAAATGGTTGCCGATATTCTCCTGCTCAAGCATGGCCAATGGCCTCAAAATAGGGAAACCATAGCGGTGATGCTCCCAAAATACCGAATAGATGTACGGCATTAAGCGGTAACGCAACTCGATAAATTTACGGTTGATGCTGGTAAAGGGTTCGCCAAAGCTCCAAGGTTCGCGCTCTGAAGTATCTCCGGCCGAATGTGCCCGCATAAAAGGCGAGAAAGTACCCAACTGGATCCAGCGGGTAAACAATTCGCCATCAGGCTCGCCACTAAAACCGCCGATATCTGTTCCGATAAATGGCGCTCCTGAAATAGACATGCGCTGACACTGGATATTGCCCAGTTTGAGGTGCTCCCAGGTAGCTACATTATCTCCCGTCCAAATGCAGGCATAGCGCTGTACGCCCGAATAGCCCGCGCGCGTAATGGTAAAAGGACGTTTGTTGCGCATCAATTTCTTTAGTCCGTCGTAGGTAGAGCGTACCATCTGCATGCCGTACACATTATGCGCCTTGCGGTGCGAACCACGGTAACCGTCGAAATTATGTCGAACATCGTTAGGGAAAGTACCTGCGCCAAACACGGCCGGCTCGTTCATGTCGTTCCAAAATCCAGCTACACCCAAATCAACCAATTCTTTATACAGTCCGCCCCACCATTGTCTTACCGTTGGATTGGTAAAATCGGGGAATTGGCAACGACCCGGCCAAACGTGGCCCTCCATAAAGTAATCATCGCTTCGGCGACAGAAATAATTGTTTTCCTTGCCTTCTTTAAACACCCAGTAGTTATCGTCGACCTTAATTCCTGGGTCGATCATGACCACGGTTTTCATACCGATACTGGCCAAATCCTTGATCATTTTTTTAGGATCTGGAAAATATTTCTTGTTCCAGGTAAAGCAGCGATAGCCGTCCATGTAATCGATGTCCAAATAAATGGCATCGCATGGAATTTGGCGTTCTCTAAAACCTTCGGCAATTGCCCTTACCTTCGACTCAGGGTAATAGCTCCAGCGGCATTGGTGATAGCCCAAAGCCCATTTTGGTGGCAGTTTATGTGTTCCGGTTAAGCTTTGGTAACGTTTAACCACATCCATCATGTGCGGACCGTGGATATAATAGTATTGGAGTTCTCCGCCATCGGCCCAAAAACTGGTTTTCAGGTGGTCTTCCTTGCCAAAATCGAAATAAGAGCGGAAAGTATTATCAAAAAAGATACCATAAGAGGCACCTTGATGTACGCCGATATAAAACGGGATGGTACGGTAAAGCGGATCTTGATCCCAGCCAAAAGAATAGGCGTCGGTATTCCAGTTCTGGAACTTGCGCCCTCTCAGGTTCATGTTGCCCGATTTATCGCCCAAGCCAAAGAAATTTTCTTCGGGTAGGCAATTTTTGGTCGCAAACACATAATAGCCACCAAATTCAACATTTTCTTCCCAGTGCATCGGCGAGCTGTCTTCGCTCATTACCATGCCTGAATGATTGTCGAGAAAAGCAATATGGAAAGTTTCCTTATTCAGTCTGCAGGTAATGGTATTGGTAGAAATCAGGTAATCTTCTTCGGTTTCTTCGAGCCTAAAGGTGCTTACCCGTTGGTCTACCTGGGGCACGGCATAAGAAAAGTCGTCAAGAAAAACACTGTGGGGTGCCATTCTCACGCGGATGATCTCGTCGCTCACTACCCTCACTTCTACCCGTGCATTTCCATCTGAAAAATAAAACCTGTTGTCTTCTTTTTTGACCTCTACGATAGAGGTAAGGTATTGTTTAACAATAGGTTTTAAGCTGGTAACCGGATTATTTAAATGTTGAATGATATCTTCTTCAATATGTTCTGTAGTAGCCGTTAGGTTCTCTTTGTCTCCTTTGTTCAATTCTTCTTCCATAAATTATCTTCGTTTTCCCGATTAATCAACATGTTTATCGGATCTATTTAATCAGTCACAGATCTCTCCTGCCCTCATGCCGGGCATGGCACCCCATTTTGAGCGACCAAAATGGAGGAAAAGTCGCCGACTGCGCCCTTTGCTTTAAAGTTTGTGCCAATTCAAATTATTGCCACAGCAAAGGCCAAGGTCGGTCTTGAGCAATTTAACGGTTCTTGGGCATGACGTTTTGCATACCTAAATTACCTTTAAATTAAAATTATATCCTCTGCTTAACCGACGATTAAATGTAGCACAACCACAAGGCAGAAAACCTTGTGGTTTGAGGAATTAGGATAAACATATTAAAAATACCGATATAATCCTCCATTTTTTTGAGGATTTTAAAGATAGTGTGATTTCTACACCGAACGGCCTTCTTCTACCTCTAATTTATTGGTCAATACCTCATCTGTACGCTTCGGTTCCTTTACAAAAATGTAGCAGATTACAGCAGCCAAAATCATCAGTGCACCACCTAGTTGAACGGCCAAAAGCCTATCGTTGTGCAATACGTTTTTCATGAGCCAGCCAAAGCCCAATGAGGCTATAATCTCAGGCAATACGATAAAGAAGTTGAAGATGCCCATGTAAATGCCCACCTTGTCTTTTGGCAGAGAACCGCTGAGCATGGCATAAGGCATAGACAGGATACTGGCCCAGGCAATGCCCACACCCGTCATGCAGAGGTAAAGCATGTTCTTGTCGTGTACCCAAGCAACGCTGATGAGGCCCAACGCCCCACAAAGCAGACAAAAAGCATGTGTGGTTTTGCGCCCGAGCAGATCAGCAATCTTGGGCAATATCAAGGCAAACAAAAAAGTAACCACGCTGTAATAGGCCAATGTGAGGCTACCAAAGTCGGCACCTTGGGCGTAGACCGGATCACTGGCATCTTTGCCGCCAAATACATTTACCGCTACGGCTGTCGTATAATAAAACCACATCAGGAATAAGCCCGGCCAAGTAAAAAACTGCACCAGCGACACCACACGCATCCTTTTGGGCATATTGGCCAGCGCATGAAATATTTCCTTTACGCCCGAACCAAAACCTTTACCTTGCGACGTGGCTGTTGCTTTGTCTGAAGGAGGGTACTCTTTGGTTGTTAAAACCGTATACAGCACTGCAGCAAAAAAGAAAAACGCGCCCAGGTAAAAAGAGAATTTCACATTTTCTGGAATATTGCCTGGCGTTGCCGTATTGGTGAGATGAAAAACATTATTCATTACCCAGGGCAAGGAAGAAGCTACGCTCCCCCCCAAACCAATCATTAGGCTTTGCATAATGAAGCCACGGTTTACTTGGCTATCAGGCAGTTTATCGGTTACAAAGGCACGGAATGGCTCCATCGCGATATTACCAAATACATCCAACACCCATAACAAGCCTGCTGCCATCCATAAGGCACTGCTGTGTGGCATAAAAATCAAGGCGATACTGCTTACCAAGGCTCCGATAAAGAAGTAAGGTCTTCTTCTGCCCCAGGTTGGGTGCCATGTCCTATCGCTCAAGTAGCCGATAATGGGTTGCACAATGAGCCCGGTTAAAGGCGCAGCCAAGAACAGTAAAGGGACCTGGTCGGCATTGGCGCCAAGGTTTTCGTAAATACGGCCCATATTGGCACGTTGCAGGTCCCAGCCAAACTGGATACCAAAAAAGCCCACGCTCATGTTGATGATCTGCACGAGAGACAGTTTTGGATTTTCTGTTAATGTTTTGTGGTTCATTGGGTTGGTTTATTTGGTTAGGTTTTAGGTTCGGCGTTCTTAAAACTCCAATATGGCCGCACTCGTGGCTGGCATTTTCAACTGCAGGCCGTTATCCATGTTTGCGGCTTTAAATTCGGCGCCCGACAACAGGTCTTTAAAGCTTGTTGATTTGCCATTCAAGTGAAAGGCATCCAATACGTCTTTCGGAAACTTGACCAGCAATTGGCTTTCGCTTCTGTTAAAATTAGCTAAAATCAGCACCTGTTTGTTTTCGGTATAGCGCAGGTAAGCATAAACTTTGTCGTTAAATCCGGCTGAACCTTTATTGGCCTGCAGCAATTCATAAAAACTGCCTTTGCTAATGGCTTCATTTTGCTGGACCAGGTTGAGCAACTTGCTGTAGAATTCGCGCAAGCGTTTTTCATCGGCATTGAGTTTGCCACCATCAAACAGGCCGTTATTCATCCATTTTTGATGTTGTGGCAATCCCCAATAATCGAATATGGTAGAGCGGCCGTCATCGCCACCAAAACCTTCGGCACCATTGGCTGGCTCGCCAACTTCCTGCCCATTGTAAATCATTACAGGGCCAGTTGATAAGGTAGCGGTAACCACCATGGCCGGCACGGCATACCAGGTGTTTGCGCCAAATGCCTTAGAAGCAATCCGGGTTTCGTCGTGGTTTTCTAAAAAGCGCAACATGTGCTGACTAAAGCCTCTGCTTTCTTGCTGCCACACCACACTGATGTCGTTTACCGTTGCTTTCTCGTCGTTCATCACCAGACGTTTCAAGCCATCGTACAGGCCAACTTTATCGTACAGGTAATCGAATTTGCCGTTGAGCAGAAAATTTTTGTATTCGTTCCTGTCGTAAGCCTCGCCAATAAAAACCATGTCTGGATATTTCTTTTTCAAATCGCTGATGGCCCAGTTCCAAAATTCTACAGGCACCATTTCGGCTACGTCACACCTAAAACCATCTACGCCTTTCGAAGCCCAAAAAGCGAGAATATCGCGCATTTTTTTCCAAACGGGAGGATGGGGCACAAAATGTTTGGTGTTGTTTTGCTGTACATCTACGCCATAATTGAGTTTGATGGTTTCGAACCAATCGTCGAGTTTTGGGCTAGCGCTGAATACGTTGTTGCCGGTAGCTTTTGCAGGAAACTCGTCAAATTTTCCATCTTTCAAAGGATTTTCATAGCCTCCGCCACCTGGCTGATACCCGCTTGGCACCACAAAATGCTGATTGGGAATGTAGTAAAAATCATTATTGGGATCAAAACTTTTGCTCTTGTCATCTTGGGCACCCAAGTCGACCACGTTGGCTGGTTTGGCATCCGAATGATAGGTTCTGGCTACATGGTTGGGAATAAAATCCATGATCACCTTTAAGCCTTCGGCATGCGTACGTTTGATCAGGTTTTCATACTCCGCCATCCGATTGGGTACATCGACGGCCAAATCGGGGTCTACATCGTAATAATCCTTAATGGCATACGGCGACCCGGCCTTGCCCTTCACAATATCGGGATCATCATTTTTAATTCCAACCTTCGAATAATCAGACATGGTAGCATGTTCGATTACACCTGTGTACCAAACGTAATTGACCCCCAGTTTTTTAAGCTCTTTTAAGGCCTTTTCGTTAATATCGTTAAACTTGCCTACACCATTTTCCGCTAGCGATCCATAAAATTTATTGGTGGCATTTTGGTTGCCAAAGTAGCGCACCAAGGCCTGGTAAATCACTATTTTTCGGTTCTCGAGCTTTTCTGAAGTCGTTTGGTTGGGGTCTAACATCTGCAAATTATTTTGACGTATACAAGCGCACAGTCCTGTAACAAGGACCAAAAACACGGCTATTTTGATAACGTTTTTCAAGGGAGTTGGTTTAAGTATTCAGTTCTAAATTGCTGTTGGCTTTCAATAGATTGGCTTGGCCAAAAACATGGATTTCGAGATCGACATTGCTTTCATTGCTTAGCTTTACTTGCTTATCGCTTACTTTTACCGTAACCAAAGCCTGCCTAAAGCCTATCTTAAAGGCATAGGAAGTCCATTTTTGGGGCAATATTGGATGCAGTTGCAAAGCGCCTTCCTTAATGCGCATGCCGCCAAACCCTTCTACCACGCTTAGCCAGGTACCCGCCATCGAAGTAATGTGCAGGCCGTCTTCGGTATCGTTGTTATAGTCGTCCAAATCCAGGCGCGAGGTACGCAGGTAAAACTCATAGGCCCGGTCTAAATCGCCTAGTTTGGCGGCAATAATTGCATGTACGCAAGGCGACAGCGAGCTTTCGTGAACCGTACGCGGCTCGTAGAAATCATAGTTCCTTCGGATGGTTTCGAGGTCATAATCTTCTTCAAAAAAATAAATTCCCTGCAACACATCGGCCTGTTTGATAAAGCAGGACCTTAAAATCCTATCCCAGCTCCACTTTTGGTTCAAAGGCCTATCGGCTGCCGGCAAATCTTTAACCAATATCTGTTCCTTGTCCAAATAGCCATCCTGCTGCAGGAAGATACCCAGTTTTTCATCTGCCGGATAGAACATCTTATCGATGATTTCCTGCCAGTGGCCAGTTTCTTCCTGCTCGCCAAAATTGGTTTTGGCAAAAAGTTCTGTTAGCCGAACAGCGTCCATATTCCTTACCAAATCAATGGCCTGTATGGTATATTTGAGGCACCAGGTGGCAATGGTGCTGGTGTACCAGTTATTGTTGACGTTGTTTTCGTATTCATTTGGTCCAGTTACGCCCAGCATCACATAGCGTTCTTTTTCAATGCTCCAGTTTACGCGTTGCGCCCAGAAGCGGGCAATGCCAATGAGCACTTCTAAACCATATTTGGCCAGGTAAGCCTGATCGCCGGTGTAACGGATGTAATTGAAGATAGCGAAGGCGATCGCGCCGTTGCGGTGGATCTCTTCGAAAGTAATTTCCCACTCGTTGTGGCACTCCTCGCCGTTCATGGTTACCATCGGATATAAAGCGGCTCCATTCTTAAAACCGAGCTTTTCGGCATTTTCAATGGCTTTATCCAATTGCTTATAACGGTAAATGAGCAGGTTTTCTGCAACTTGTTGCGGGGCGGTAGCCAAATAGAAAGGCAGGCAGTAGGCTTCGGTGTCCCAATAGGTAGAGCCACCATATTTTTCGCCGGTAAAGCCTTTCGGCCCGATATTTAAGCGGGCATCTTCGCCGGTATAGGTTTGGTGCAGCTGAAAAATATTGAACCTGATGGCCTGCTGTGCCGCCACATCGCCTTCAATAACCACATCTCCGTTCTGCCACTTGCCGGCCCAGGCCTGTGCCTGTTCCTGGCGCATCTGGTCAAAACCTTTGGCCACAATCTTTTGCAAGGTTGCAACAGCCTCAGACTCTATGTTGCTTTTGGCATAATTCTCTGATGAGAGGTTAACGGCATATTTGTAAATGGATGTGGTTTGGGCTTTTTTTACATCAAGCGTAAATTGCTGCGCCACATACTTTTCCTTGCTGGTAAATTTTGGTTCAAGGTTAAGCTTTACGCCATCTTGGTGAATTTCGGTATACATGCCCGAGCTTACCCAGAAAGCGGTTTTCTTGGTTTCCATGGTAAGCAGTGCGAAGCTATCATGCTCGGTTTTGCTGATTTCGGTCCAGAACTTCTCATCATAATTCGAATCCTGGTTTTTTACATCGCCATCCAAGCTCGATTCGATACTGAGCTGGCCATCAAAATTATGCGGCGTAATGCTATAGCAAATGGCTCCAGCTACATCATCAACCAGGCTGCAGAAGCGGACAGCCTCAACTCCGAGAACGTTCCCGCTCCTGAGTTCGACAATAAATTTTCGGGTTAATGTGCCCAATTGCATATCGAGCACGCGACTGAATTCCAGCACTTTGGCAGTATTCAGATCCAGTTCTTCGCCATTCACGGCAATGCGGATACCGATCCAATTGGTGGCATTCAAAACTTTCGCAAAATACTCCGGATAACCATTCTTCCACCAGCCCACACGGGTTTTATCAGGATAATAAACACCGGCCACATAGTTGCCTTGCAGGGTTTCGCCGGTATAAGTTTCTTCAAAATTGGCACGTTGGCCCATACGGCCATTGCCTATGCTAAAAATACTTTCAGAAATCTTATTCATATGCGGATCAAATCCCTCTTCAATGATTTGCCACTCCTGATGTTTGATGTAATTCTTCATCGCTTATAAATTCTCTAATTTTGCTAAAGTCATCTCAAATAAACCCTCAACCACTAAATCTGCGCCTTTTAATACCTCGGCCTTGCCAATGCCCACGGCTTTCATGCCCCCGCTTTTGGCCGCCTGTATGCCTGCAATGGCATCTTCAAAAACCACACACTGGCTGGGCGCTACGTTCAGTTCTTGGGCCCCCACCAGAAACACTTCCGGATCGGGCTTGGATTTGCTCACCTTATTGCCATCAACCAGTGCATCAAAAAGATGGGTTATACCCACTTGGTGCAAAATGGTTTCCGAATTTTTGCTGGCCGAGCCCAAAGCCGTTAAATACTGATTGGCCTTTACCAGTTCCAAAAATTCTTTGGCCCCCGGCAAAATCTCCTGGGGTGTCATTTTGGTGATCATCTCCACATACCATTCGTTTTTAAGCGTAGCCAGTTCCTGCATCTCTGCATCACTTTTGCTTACGCCACCCCAATTTAGTATTATTTTTAGAGACTCTATCCTACTAATTCCTTTGAGCTCTTCATTTTGGGCTTCGGTAAAGTCAAAGCCCAATTGGTTGGCCAAGCGGCGCCAAGCTTTATAATGATATACCGCAGTATCAACAATAACCCCGTCGAGGTCGAAAATACAGGCTTTTGGTTTAGACATATTTTTATTGCAGTTCAAATATATAAGTTGTTTTGGCAGGAAGCTGTATGTTGCCTATCGGAATTTGTTGACCCGAAATAATATTCAATAAATTTTGGTGCGATCCTATCCGCTCGGCAAAACGCTTTGTTTCCAAGTTTTCGGCTTGCTCATTGCTGTTCATGGCCACCATGACCGTTTTTTTTCCGTCGTACCTGAAATACACATAAATGCCCTTTTCAGGCACAAACTGCATCAGTTTTCCTGTTTGCAGCACCGGATTGTTTTTGCGGTAATTGGCCAATTTCTTTACAAAATCGAAAGCTTCGTTTTCTTTGGCATTTCGGCCCGAAGCCTTAAACTTATCCACTTTATCGGCCGGCCATCCTCCCGGGAAATCTTCGCGCACCAAACCATCGGGGTTAGAAAAGTTCTTCATCAGGATTTCGGTACCATAATACATTTGGGGAATGCCGCGAAGCGAAAACAACAAAATAATTCCAGATTTGAACTTGTCGAAATCTTCGCCTACGACCGAATAAAATCTGCTGATGTCATGATTATCCAAAAAGAGCACATTGCGCGTTGGATCTTTGTACTGGTAATCGCTAGCCAAAGTGGTATACAACCTGTTTACGCCATCTGTCCAGCCAAACTTACCGTTCAAGGCTTCATTGATGGCAAAATAAGTCTGAAAATCGGTTACCCCCTGCAAACCGGTATCAAAATGCTGGTTTACCGTGTTGCCTTCTGTAAAAAACACCTGGTTCGGAATACCGTTTACCCAAGTCTCGCCAAAGAAGGTAAATTTGGGGAACTCCCTGGTAATGGCCTTGGCCCACTCGGCCATAAAAACCTTATCGTTATACGCATAGGTATCGAGCCTAAAGCCGTCCAAACCCGCATATTCGATCCACCAGATGTGGCTTTGGGTGATGTAGTTTTTTACCAAAGGGTTTTGCTGGTCAACATCGGGCATATGGCGGTCAAACCAGCCGTCGGTCATGAGTTTGCGGTCAGCTTTTGAGGCGTAGAGATCGAAAAGGGTCTGATCCTTATAAGTCGTACCTGTGTATTTTGGCCATTGGTGGAACCAGTTTTTGGCCGGTGGATCTAAAAACAGGAAATGCTGATCGCCAATATGGTTGTGCACCAAGTCTTTGATCATTTTCATCCCCCTTTTGTGGCATTCGGCTACCAGTTTTTGATAAAGTTCGTTGGTACCAAATCGGCGGTCTATCCTGTAATTTTCGGTAGCGGCATAGCCATGATAGGAAGTTTTAAATTCGTCGTTTTCCAATACCGGATTAAGCCAAAGCGCGGTTACGCCAAGCTCTTGCAAATAGGGCAAATGGTTGATAATGCCCTGCAAGTCGCCTCCGTGTCTATAATACATCGAATCGCGATTGAAGCTCTGGTCCTTCATTCCCTTGATCTGATCGTTGCTGGCATCGCCATTGGCAAAGCGGTCGGGCATAATCAGGTAAATGAAATCCTTATTACTTACGCCTGCGGTATGATT
>JBCNPG010000209.1:0-5851 GCA_039593445.1 Pedobacter sp. | reverse complement strand
TTGCGAAGTAACTCGCTTTGTTTTTAACGATCTGCCTCAACGGATTTATTTTTTGAAAGCATAAAGCCATTCATCAGCAAAACTGCACCGAGGATTTTTAGGCGATGAAGTATCAAGTGGCGAAGATAATGCTTGTGCAAAGCTAGGCTCGTTTTCTTCTAAGCCAAAGTAAAGCGATCGTCATCAAAAGAACGAACAAACCAATACCTGCAATCCATGTCCAGTTAAATGACGACGCCAGGTTTATTTGCTGGTCGGTACCCATATAAATCAGGCTATCCCAATAATAGGGCAAATAAAGCGCCTCGTTGCTCTGTGCTTGTTGCAACCAGGCTAATTTGGCTTGATGCAAAGCCTGTCCGTTACTCTCGCCACGCAGTAAATTTCTGTAAAAATTGCTGGTTATTACCGATGCCGCTACATCGTTTACGTTCCACAAACCCGCAATAGTAGCGGATGTGCCAATGGCATTAAAACCACGCGACAAGCTGATTACCCCTTCGCCATTGGCTAAGAGGCCGTCGGCAGTTCGGCAGGCGCTTAACACGACCAGTGTAGGCGACTTTTGTTGGGCCGTTAGTTCGAACAAGAATAATTTCTCTTGGCCAAAATCGAGGGTAGGTTCCTGGTTTTTACCAGATAGATAGGCATGGGTACCGATGTGCAACACCTCGTTGCGGCCAAATTCTACCCTAAAGCTTTTTGCATTAGCCTGTTCGTTGAACAAAAAACGGCCACTGACCAATTTTTTGATGCCATCGGCTTCGGCTTGCACCGCTTTTAAGGGCGCATTGTTGTTTTGTTGGTGCGTAATAAAAAAGCCTGCAAAACCTTTTTGTTCAGTTTTTTGTAGGTTGGCGCTTAAGGTTTGAAGAGAAAATGCGTAGGTAACGGTATTGTTCTTGATCAAAAATGGCCAGGCCGAAATGTTTGGCCTAAATGTATGATCGGTCAGCAATCCATCAAATGAAATATAGCCCAAAACGCCATCCGGAATGATTGTTAGCGATTCGCCTTTGCCTAAACGAACATTTTGCATGATCGTATGGTAGATCTGATAAGAAGCTAGATAGAATGCCTTCGGCGAATTGAGCATGGCACTTGGGCCTTGCTGAAAATAGGTACTTACATAGTTTTGTATAGCCTGTTTGATTTTAGGCGCGTTGGCAAGGCGCTGTACCGAATTGATTTGGCCATGCGCCATATCGATCAGGTAAATGGCTTCTTCACCCACAAAATATTCCAGCGTTCTCTGGGTTGGCAAGGCTGCGGCAAATGTAGGATTGTTTGTTTGCAACTGCTTGTATCTTTGCTGCAGTTGTTTATTGAGCAACGCTAAATCATACTTGAGGCCGGTAATATGCTGGCTGGCCGATGCGGTGCCTTCTATTTCCTGTTTCTCCTGGTAGGCAATGGCCAGTTCAAGGTTTCGTTTTTTGATGAACAGCGAATCCTTTTGGTTAAGGCCCATGAGTTGCTGGTTGCGCCTGATTTGATCTAAAAGCGTACGGCTTTTGCTTTGCTCTGCAAAATCCAGGATTTCCTTTAACAACGATTTTTCATGGCTTTGCAGGTAAAGCTGATAGCTGATTTCAATGCCTTTTTCGGCAATGTTCTTCAAATCGGCCTGCAATCGTTCTTTGGTCTGATCGTCGGCAAATTCGTTCCTGATTTTATCTCCGGCCACTAAAGCCAATTTGATGTATTTGATGGCTAAATCGGCCCGCTTCAATTGTTGATAGGCAGCCGCAAGCTCTTCAAAAACCTCCATTACCCGGTTGTCGCCATAGATGCGTTGCATCAAGAGGTTGTTGTTGTCTTTAATTTTTAAGGTGAAAAGCGTTTTGTCGAAAAATTGGATGGCTTGCAACGGTTGTTGCTGCAACAATTGCAAACGACCTCTTTTCGTAAACAGGTCTGCCCTTTCCCTGAGCCATTTGTTCGGGTAATAGCGGTCTAGCAAGGCAATTGCCCTGGCTAAATAGGCATCGGCCTTTTGAGGCTGGTTTAAAGCCGTATATACATTGCCGGCAGTGCTCAGCGCGCTTACCAGCCAATAGGCACTTTCGGCATTGATGTTCTGCTGTTGGGCACCGATGTTGGCTTCGACCAATTTGGCAGCCTGCAGGTATTCTTTTCCATCAAAAAGCACGCTAGCCAAAACATTGTGCAAAACCACGCGTGTCTTGGCGTCTTTGCTGGCCAGTTTCAAGCCTTCCGTGATGCTTTTTTTGGCTTCCGCTAAATTGCCCATCGACTGATAGCAAATGGCCATATTGCCATACATAGAAGCAATGTCGGCAGGTGGGAATTGATTTTTGAGCTGAAAGTTCAGGGTTCTGCGCTGCAGGTAAAGCGCACGTTCATAATCGCCCAAACGGGTATAGTTGTTGCTTAAGGGCTTTAAGGTATAGTCGACAATTTCATAACCGGCCACTTCATTTTTTAAATAGTAAGCAAATGCCGATTCGTAACTGTTGATAGACCCCAAGATATTACCCGTTAACAATTGATGATAACCTTGAACGTTGAGCAGGTCTAAATAGGCAAAATGCTCTGTTTGGTTTTTAGCCTTGCGCCAAAGCTTGGCCTGGGTTTGGAGGAGGAAGGGCAGGTTGGCCTGCGGATTGTTCTTGGCATACTCCAAGCGGTCATAAATCCATTCGCTTAGCTTGTTGGCCTTTTGTAGCGAATCCAAACGGCGGTGCATGGCCTCATTTTGTGCCAAAGCGGTGAATTGCGCTCCAAAAAACAAAAGGAAAAAGCTAAAACTTAAAAAAGCCGAGCGCATAAGAGGTTTGCATTTCAGCTAATTTAATGATTTTATTGCTTAGTTGATGGTTTGCGATTTTGGATTGGCCATTCAGCAAGACCAAAGCCAATCAGACAACTATTAAAACCCATAAATTGGTCTAGAACTTCCAGGTTACATAGCTAGCCATTCGGTTGTTGTTGGTTTTGGGGTCGTAAAGGTAGCGGAAACCGATAGATGGGCCTACCCGTACCAAACCGAACTGCACATCGGCAAAAAGAGAGGCATTCAGGTCGGAGAAATGTTTTTTGCTCGAGTTGGCGATCCTGTCCAAATTAAGCTTGCCTACACCATTGGCGGCAGTAAGGTTGTATTTCAGCTCATCAATATCCTTATCATACAGGTTGAGCGAAACCAAGGCACCGGCACCAGCGCCAACGTATTTGTTAAGGTTGTAGCGCACCTGCAAGGGCACGGCATTTAGGGTAATTACCTTCTTCGTTTTGTAATGGTCTTTTTGGTCTATTCGATATGGCGTGTTGTTGATAACGGTATCTTTTGCGTTGGTGGTAGAGCTGACCAGGTAAGTATTTTCTTTAAAGGTATTGAGGAAGAGTTCGACCTGCCAATAGGTACGATGAGGCGCATAAGGTGCCAAGCTGGCCCCGATTACGATGTTTTTGTTATTGAGGAAGTTGCTGTTATTTGCTTCAAAAGGAAAGCCATAGCCCAAGATGATTCCGGGCGAGAGTCCCATTTTAAAGCGTCCAACCGCCCTGTTGGTATAGATGGGTTCGTTTTTGTCGAAAACAATAGCTGCTCCGCTCCTGATGGGTAGCTTTTCGGGTTTTTCCTTGAACCTGATCTTGTATTCTACAAAACCCATAGTCGAATCGGCATCGTTAACCCCTTTCTGATCGAGGCCAGGCAAGTAGATGTTGCTGAATACAAAATGCACGCTATCTGTGCCTTTCAATACCTTGAGGCAACTCTGTCCGCTATAAGCAGAATCACAGGTAATTACTTCGGGTTTGGTTTTGGTGACCTTTAAAGTAGCCGGATCAAACACCGAGGCGATATTGACACCGACATCAACCTTTTTAGCAGGCCCTTTCCCAGTGTTCTGAAAGCGGATTTTATAAGTGAGTTCCCGACTTTTGCTCGTCAAGCGATAGTTCATTCTGCTTTTTCGCAATACCATTTTGTTGGGGTCGTGCGAAGCCACGATTTGGAGCTCCAGGTTAAAAAACTCTTTTTCCACCAAGGGATTATCCGGGATAAACACCGCCGAAAGACGGACAACCGCGTTGGTGTCTTTCAGCATTTCGGGGGTAGTTTTAAACTCGAGAAAAAGAAAGCGCTCCTCGTCGGTTTTCAGGCCCTCAAAGCGCCAGCCTGCCTGGTTTTTAAAATCCTTGGCTTTGTCTTTAAAAAGTACCTGGTCTGGTTTAGGCATGGTCAGCTCCTGATTAGCCGAAGCATAATACACAGGTGTTTCGCTTTTTTGGGGCAGGTAAGCCGTTTGCATCATCGGTTTCAGGTCGGCCTTTTGCTCCCCGAAATAGGTTCGCGCTTCGGTTAGCACAAAGTTGTTGTTGCTAAACTCGCGGTCGTTGTATAAAATGGCTAAGGTGCCGTTCAGCTTGGTTTGTCCGTTGCTTGCCTTGTTTCTATAGCCAAAAACCAGCATCATATCGTCGCCGGGTTTGGGCATGGCATTGCTTTTGAGTTCGATGCTGCCACCCATTTTAAAGAAGTTGGGCGCATTTGAAGCCAGCATAGGTTTGCCTCCGCCGCTTGGCTTGGTCGGTTTGATGGGCCTAGGTCTTGTTGGCGGATGTTTGCCGTCGTCGTAGTTGTTGGTGGCAAACAATCGTACCATGATGGGGTTGGCAGAATTGTAGATATGAAGCGGATCTTTTTCAAAACTGAAGCCCCCGTCGCCAAACTCCCAGAAATAGGTATAAAAAGGAGCAGGAGCACCCGAAATCGGTCTTAAAGGCCTGAGCTCGGCACTGAATTTGGTCACGCCGTTCTCTGTGGTATAATTGATTTTGGCGGGCACCGTGTCGCTTGGCAATACCTGCGCCTGTACTACATAGAAACCTAAAAAAGCAAATATGGAAAGAAGAAGCGTTTTCATGAGTACTAAATTTATAGATTTTTATCTGAAATAAAGAAACGGCAAAAAAAGATGAAGCGCGCATTCGGCTCCATCTTCCTTGTTAAAAAATTGGGGGAATAAATGCTTAGTAATTGTTTAAGCCGTTGATGGCTTGTTGGATTTGGCTTTCGCTAGTCTCTGCCAAAGTAAGCGTAATGCTTTGGTTGGCCACAATGGTGGTTTCTTGCTCGGCATAGTAGTATTTGCCATCTTTGATCGAGAATGACAGGTACTTGCCTTGTACACCAACCGGCATAGCGTTGTCGTAGCTTTTTACCTTGTTCGGACCGTCGGGGGTATACAACTGAGCAACTACGTTGCTGCCTTTGGCGCAGAAGAATACAAAGGTTTCGCCTGCATAGCCCCTAAATGTGGCCAGGTTGCCAGGATTGTTGACCAACGTAACACGCGTAGTGGTTTTTGGATTGCTATAGCTATAAAACACATCACAATTGATCCAACCCAAGTTGCCCATGTCGAAAGTAAAGGCTTCAGCGGCGGCAGTCACATCTACTTTTACGCCAACGCCATTAGCTTGGGGCGCTGGAGCCTGCCAGGCCATCTGGTTATTGTCGCCAACTCTTTCAACGCCTTCCCAAAGTTGGGTAACACCAGCTCTTTTGGCCGGAATGGAAACCCTGATCGGTATGGCTAAGGCCTGGTCTGCTTTGGTGCCGTTAACCGTAGCGTTCAGGTAGATAAAACCATCCGATGCCAAAGGTGCCCCGCTGATGTGATTGGTGTTCATACCGCCAAATACCACGTCACTTCTTTTAAGCACTTCCATCGCACTGATGGTTATTTCGCCACTTACGGCCACGCCACCCAATTTAATGGCACCTGCCGGAATGGTAATCTTGGTGCCGCCTGGCAGGGTAAAGGTGTTTTCTACATTGCCCATTACTTTTCGGCCCTGCATTTGTGGGCCATACAAT
>JBCNPG010000208.1:0-5869 GCA_039593445.1 Pedobacter sp. | reverse complement strand
GCTGGTGCCCATATCGTTGTTAACGAAAATTAAGGTAAAAAATGTGTGCTAAATGGCCAATAATTGCCCTAATTTAATAGTTTTAGAATTGACAGGGATAAGTTAACAAAAAATCAATACAATTTTGGCCTCAAAGTCCTACTTTAGTCCATTAAACTACACAAATGAAACGATTTACAACCCTAATTTTGCTGAGTGCCATGATTTCGACACAGGCCATAGCCCAAAAGACCATTACCAGTTGGAACAAGAACCAGGTAATTGCCCACCGTGGTGCCTGGAAGAAGAATGGCTTACCCGAAAACTCTATTGCTTCGCTCAAAGAAGCCATCCGCATCCAGTGTTTTGGTTCCGAGTTTGATGTGCACATGACCTTAGACAGCGTCATGGTGGTGAACCACGATCCTAATTTTTTGGGTATGCCGATTTCCAAATCTACTTATGCGCAGCTGCTGACCAAAAAACTTTCCAATGGCGAATCGATCCCAACTTTGGAGAGTTACCTCAAAGTAGGAATGGCCCAAAAGAAAACCAAGCTTATTTTAGAGATCAAGCCGCAAAACATGGGCAAGGAGCGTGACTTGTTTTTAACTGAAAGCGCCTTGCAGCTTATAAAAAAATTAAAAGCCGAGGCTTGGGTAGAATACATCAGTTTTGGTTACGATATCTGTACCTACATTATCCAGCACATGCCCAACGCCAAAGTGGCCTACCTGGCCGGAGAAGTAGCGCCCGAAAAGCTAAAAGCTGATGGGTTTGCCGGCTCTGATTACCACTATTCGGTTTTTCAGAAGAACAGCTGGTTCGAACCTTCTAAAAAACTCGGATTGACCATTAACGCCTGGACGGTAAACACGGTTCCCGAAATGGAATGGCTATTGGCCAATGAGGTTGATTACATTACCACCAACGAACCCGAATTATTGTTCGAAACCATTAAACATACACCGGTTGCCAAAGGCTGGAAGCTCAAGTGGGCCGATGAGTTTAACGGAAAGGGACTACCCGATTCGCATAACTGGGGTTATGATGTAGGCGGTACGGGCTGGGGCAACAACGAAAAGCAATTTTATACCAAGGCCGATACCCTGAATGCCAACGTGGAAAAAGGCGTGTTGAACATTACTGCCCGCAAAGCTGACAAGGAGCAACTGAAATTTACTTCGGCCAGGTTGGTGAGCAAGAATAAGATCGACGTGAAATATGGACGCGTAGAAGTTCGGGCCATGTTGCCAAAGGGAAGAGGGCTTTGGCCGGCCATTTGGATGTTGCCTACCGACTGGAAATACGGCAATTGGCCAAAAAGCGGCGAAATTGATATCATGGAGCATGTAGGCTACGCGCCTGATACTGTTCACGGCACCGTGCATACCGAAGCATTTAACCACGTAAAAGGTACCCAGGTAGGTAAAGCCTTAAAAGTAAACGATATTTATACCCAATACCATGTTTATGCCGTTGAGTGGTTTGCCGATCGAATCGACTTCTTTATCGACGAGCAAAAGTATTTGACCTTTAAAAACAGTGGCAAGGGCATGGGCGATTGGCCTTTCGACCAAAAATTCCATGTATTGCTCAACGTAGCGGTAGGAGGCAATTGGGGCGGTGCCAAAGGCATAGACGAATCTGTTTTTCCGGCAAGCATGAAAGTGGATTATGTAAGGGTTTACCAGCGGTAAAAAGAGCCCAACAATAAAAAAGCCCCGACATTTGTCGGGGCTTTTTTGGTAAAATATGATAATAATTAGATTACTTTCACATTAACGGCGTTTAAGCCTTTTCTACCGTTTTCAACGTCGTATTGAACTTTGTCGTTTTCACGAATTTCGTCGATAAGGCCTGTTGAATGTACAAAGATTTCGCTATCGCCGTTTGCAGGGATAATGAAGCCGAAACCTTTAGTTACATTGAAAAATTTTACTGTTCCTTCTTGCATTGTATTGTAATTAAATGAACCGCAAGGTACAGTTAAAAATCAACAAAACAAATGTTTGAGCAATATGGTCAAAAAATAGAACAGGTTATTTCGCCAGTTTGCCTACCAGGTTTAGGGTAATTTCGCTAGAGTGGGGTATGTCTAGGGTAGTGCCTGGCGTTATCTGATAAAGATTGCGGACATAAACATCTAAGATGCCCTGGATCAGTCGTTTTCTAGGTTCGAGATCTTGCTTCATGACTCCTTCTACGCGGTTAACGGTCATTTTGCCTTGGGCATCAACCACCACCGAAAAACGATAAGCGAAGGCTTTATAGGACTTTTCGATAACCAAACGGTACTCCGGATAGAGGTAATCGTAAGAGCGTGTTTTGTTGTTGAGCGGATCTACATTGCTTATTTTTTCTACCGTAACATAAGGTCCCTTGGGCTTAAAGCTAACCGGTTGCCGGGCGGCAAATGCGGTTGCTGCATTGGCGGGATCTTTAGCCGATTTTTCGGCTAGCGACTTGATAAAAAGGGTATCGGCCCTGGTAGGGCGTTGCAGCTCGCCAACAGTAGTGTGCAACTTGTTTTCGATATAGTCGCGGGTATAATAGGTACAGAAAACATCAGAGCGCTCATCATCGTCGCCAGCAATTACTCGTCCGTCAACCTGAAGGCGCTGCAAAACCAAACTGTCTTTGGTAATGGTAATGGCCCTGAAAAATTCGCGGGCAAAATTGTAGACTTTGCCGTGGTCAAATTGCAGGTAAAATGCCTCCATGCCCTGTTTCTCGGGACTATAGGCCAGCATGGTATCAGGCGACTTGAACTGGATGATCCAGGTAGGCTCTTGCTGGAAACCATTTTTGTTAAAGGAAAGCCCGTTTTTAAAACGCCGCTTTACTTCATAAAACCTGATGCCGTCTACGTCCCTGAAGCCGAGTTCTTCGCTCGACTGTTCAGAGCCGGAGCCATTTGCGGCATGCTTTTTCGAATCGGAACTGCAGGCGAACAAAAACAGAGAACAAACAAATGCGGGAATTAAAAGGTATTTCGACTTCATTTTTTAATGGGCACCAAATTGTGGAGGCAAATATATCATAGTTTTGGGAAAGCATTTCCCGGCTAACACAAAAAACACTTGCGATGTTTTAGAAACATGGCAAGTAACGGTTCGGCCAAAGGTTTTATTTTCTTGGCTTGAGCAAAATCACGTTGGCTACTTTTCTTTCGCCTTCATGGTCCCATTTTTTATTGTCGGAAGGGAAATTTACAATGCCATTTCCGGGTGCATCGGCCAGCCACAGGGTTGTAGAACCGCCACCGTCAAGATTGATGGCGCTGGTACAGCCCAGCCACTTCATGGTTTTGGTAAGCTCGAACAAGCTCATGCCAGCCGAATTTTCATGTCGGCCGTCTACGGTAAGCAGCAACACAGTGCCGTCGGGCTTAAGGCCAATGGCGCTTCTGGGATGCCTTAAGCGATTAAAGGCGGCGGTATCTAAATTTTCTTCGGCTTGGTTAAACAACAGGAGTGGGCCGCTGAGCATGACATCATTTTCGGTTAGTTGCTCTTCCCAATTGCTGGTTCCATCCCATTTTTTTAAGGTGAGTTTGCCGTTTGCTATCACCACGGCGGCTTGCTGGTGGCGGGCCCTTTTATTGCCTTTTTCGAATCGGTTTGGACTGATTACCGTTCCGTTTACCTTGATAAAATCGACAGAGCCACCGTTTTTTACATCGAAAAAAGTACCGTTGATGGCGGCAATGGCTTGGTTGGCTTTTCCAAATGTGGGCGTAGTTTTAAGCGCTTGGGCCTCGTAGCCGAAGGCAAAAATCGGGGCTCTTTTCTTGTTTTTTATTTCGATGAAAGAAACCTGCTCATTGGCCTGAAACAGGCTGTTCTGCGTAAAGTGATAGGTAAAAATCCTGGTCTTGGGTGCAATGCGCTGTTTTTGCCATTTGGCTTGAACAAGGGCCAGCGAATCGGCATTTTGGGCTAAAGCGGCATAGCCTGACACAATAAAGGCAAGTGAAAATAGGAATGGTTTAAGCATGGTACTAAAATAAAAAAGCCCCGAAACTTTCGGGGCTTTGCTGGTATTATTTTTTCGGATCTAAAATGTCGTTAATCCTAACGGCCAGATCTTCGTAGTGTGCCTTGGTATTGGCATCACCTGCAACGCCACGGGCTTTTGCGGTAGCCAATAAGGTTTTGAGCTCGGCTCTAACCAATGGCCTGATATCGGTTACCGAAATGTTTACCGGAGTAAAGGTAAAGCCAGGAGGCAATCCTTGCGGCGCAGGGGCATCAACCATTAGGCTTCCCAAACGATCGATATAGCCTCTTTGCAGATTGCGCTTGAAGGCATCAGGTCTGCCTGCGGCGAAAATAGTGCCACGCAAATCGGTAAATAATTCTGGAATGGTATAGGCCGTAGAACCGTTTTTGGCTTCGTTATCCAACATACGCAACAACCTAGACGAGGTAAAGATGTTGTTGATGGTACCAGTTTGTACGCCTTTGATACGGGTTAGCATAGCCCCATTGTCGAATTTGTTCAGCTGTTCGCTGTTGATGAGCCATAGCGGCGTGGTGAACAATTGTTGGTTCAAGAAAGCAATGGCTTCTTTTTGCTTGGCTTTGTCTAAGTATTTGTAAACGGCGCCGGCTTGGTCGTAGGTTTTGAAGTTTTCGTACAAGCCGCCAACATTGTAGGTAACATGGCCCATGTAGCGGTTAAACTGGCCCACAATTTCGCCATAGATTTCGCTTAGGTTGCTATAGTCCTTGCCTTTTTCGAAAGTCCATTTTTCTACGTTAGGCAAAATGCGTTTCAGGTTGGCAATACCATAGCCACTGGCTTTCATGGCATTGTCGCCTAAATCTTCGCTTTGGTCGCGCGGGTCGTAGGCATTGCCTTGGCGGCCATAGAAATACATCGGATTACCTGCTTTTTCTTTGGTCCACACATCCAATTTGTCTTTTTCCTGTTGGGCGGTCAAGTTGCCAGGAAACCAGGTGTAGCCCCATTTAACAGCCCATTTGTCGTATTCGCCGATGCCTGGGTACATTCTTACCACGCCATCGCCAGGTTGGGCCACGTAATTGAAACGGGCATAGTCCATGATAGAAGGTGCAGTGGCATATTTATCGGTAAAGGCTTTTGAGCGCAAGGAATCAACCGGATAAGCATAGCTCGAACCAAAGTTGTGCGGCAAGCCCAAAGTGTGGCCAATTTCGTGCGAAGAAACGAAGCGGATCAATTCGCCCATTTGTGCATCGCTGAATTTGGCTTTGCGGGCTTCTGGGTTGATAGCTGCGGTTTGTACGAAGAACCAGTTTCTCAATAAGCTCATCACGTTGTGGTACCAGCCAATGTGTGTTTCTAAAATCTGCCCGGTACGTGGATCTGAAACGTGCGGCCCATAGGCATTCTGAATATCAGAAGCGAAATAACGCACTACCGAATAGCGCGAATCGTCTACGCTAAATTCTGGATCTTGCTGAGGCGTTGGCGCTTCCTTGCCGATAATTGCGTTTTTAAAGCCAGCGGCCTCAAAAGCTTTTTGCCAGTCGTTGATACCCGCAATCAGGTATGGTACCCATTTTTTAGGCGTTGCCGGATCGATGTAGATCACAATTGGCTTAACAGGTTCAACCAATTCGCCACGCTTGTAGGCAACGGTGTCTTTAGGTACCAAATTCCAGCGGTGGATATAAACGGTACGCTCAGATTTTTGGGCGTCGGTACCGAAATCGATCTGCGACTGGCCAAAGAAACCTACACGGGCATCCATAAAGCGAGGCTTAACCGGAGTTTTTGGCAACAATAGCATCGACGTGTTGAACTCGAAGGTAACCGCACCAATGCTGTTGTCGATTGGCGATTCGGGCGAACGGGAGGTTTTGGCCGTTCCCACTTCAATATTCAGCGGATAGGTCTT
>JBCNPG010000207.1:0-5891 GCA_039593445.1 Pedobacter sp. | reverse complement strand
CGGATGAAATGCAGGTAGCTTTCTTCCTTGGTAAAATCGTGGAAAAATTTGACCCGCATTTGGGCTGCCGCATAGGCCCGTTGCATCATGATCCTGAAATAGCGTTCCAACTGTGGCAATTGCTTAAAAAGCTCATCCTGCTGACTATACGCAATGCCAACAACTTGTGAGGCTTCTACCGCTTGGATGGAAAAATTAGATGGGCGTTGCATGCCCAAGCTCATGTAATCGGCTATCCACCAGTTTTCGAGGGCAAACTGCACAATCTGTTCCGTGCCTTTATCATTCACAAAAAACATGCGCAGGCAACCTTGTTCCACAAAATAATTGTACCTGCAAATTTGGCCTTCCTGCAATAAAAATTCCTTCTTTTTTGGGGTTAAGGGCTTTATTTGTTGCAGCAGCAAAGAAGTTTCATCGTCGGTTAACGACACATAGCGCTTGATATGCTGGATAAAGTTGGGGTACATTACCGTAAAGATACCAAAGCTTTCGCAAATTGAACACATTCCCAAATGCGCTAAGCTTATTTAAACTTTTACAGCTGGCTTCTGTTGTTTAACTACATCAAAAAACAATAGGATTATGGAAACGAAAACAATAAGTGCAGAGGTATTGAACGACCTTATCCAAATTAACAACGACAGAATAGCTGGCTATGAGCGAGCCATTGAAGAACTAAAAGAAGGCGATGCCGATTTAAAGGCCTTGTTTGTAAAGATGATTGGCGAGAGCCATCAGCATAAAATGGCCCTGGCTACCGAAGTACAGGCCATGGGCGAAGATGCCGAAGAAGGAACTACGACCTCGGGCAAAATTTACCGGGCCTGGATGGATGTGAAAGCAGTATTTACGGGCAACGATAGGAAAACCGTACTTGAAAACTGCGAGTTTGGCGAAGATGCTGCCCAAAAGGCCTACAAAATGGCACTGGAAGAAGAACTTCCGGCCAACATCAGAACCTTGGTGAGCGACCAAAAAGCAGCATTAAGGCAGTCGCACGACGAAATTAAGAGACTGAGAGACTCCCAAGCGTAGTTTTGAAAACTCCCTAGAATCACAAAGTCCCGATGCAACATCGGGACTTTGTTCTTTTATTTCTGTTCCAATTCCTTGTCCAGGTAATGGGTTACCTTTTTAATCGCATTGTCAATGGTGTCGCTTAAAATGGTGATGAAAGAGCCTGGCTTGGCGTCGTTGATCAGGTTTTTCAGACAGTCGTCGCCATTGTTGTTAATGTCGATTGGCATGTCGGGCTTTACGGCCCTCAACCCTTGCAGCAACAAATCGATCAGCTCCTGTTGTTTGCGGCCGCGAAGGTATTTTTCCTGGCAAATGATTACCCTGTCAAACATCTGCGCGGCAATCCGTGCCGTTTCGATAATGTCTTCGTCCCTTCTGTCGCCGGTACCCGAAATTACGCCTACATGCTCGGTGGCCTCCACAGTTTGCAGGTAGGTTTTTACGCCGTTAAAACCATCGGGATTATGCGCAAAATCGACCAGTACCTTAAATTCCTTGAACTTGAAAACATTCATCCTGCCCGGCGTAAGTGCCGCCGATGGAATAAAGGTTTCAAGCGAGGTGCGGATATCTTCGGTTTTATAGCCCCACAAAAAGGTGGTGAGCGTGGCGGCCAATACGTTTTGGATCATGAAATCGACCGTACCATTAAAAGTAAGCGGAATATGCGTAGCCTTTTCAACACGGATTTTCCAATCGCCTTTTTTAATGGTTACAAAACCATTTTCGTAAATCGCGGCAATGCCCCCTTTTTTGCAGTGCTCCTTAATCACCGGATTTTTTTCATCCATGCTAAAATAGGCCACGTTACAATCGGCGCTGGCAGCAATCTTAAGGCAGTAGGCGTTGTCGGCATTGAGCACCGCCCAGCCGTTTCTTTTTACGGCACCGATAATTACCGCTTTCACACGGGTCAAATCGTCGAGGTTGTGGATGTCCGAAATGCCTAAATGGTCCTCCTGTATGTTGGTTACCACGCCAATATCACATTTGTTGAAGCCTAGTCCCGAACGCAAAATGCCGCCACGGGCGGTTTCGAGCACAGCTACTTCAACCGTTGGATCCTTCAGAATAAACTCGGCACTGAAAGGGCCGGTGGTATCGCCTTTCATCAGCATGGTATTTTGTACATAGATTCCATCGGAGGTGGTAAAGCCAACACGGCTGCCGTTGTTTTTTACAATGTGCGCAATGAGACGGGTGGTGGTGGTTTTGCCGTTGGTGCCGGTTACCGCGATAATCGGAATGCGGGCATCTTTGCCTGGCGGATAAAGCATATCGATTACCGGAGCGGCTACGTTGCGGGGCAGGCCTTCGCTTGGCGCCAGGTGCATTCTAAAGCCGGGCGCGGCATTTACTTCCAAAATTACGCCGCCGTTTTCGGTCAGGGGTTCGGTGAGGTTCTGCGCCATAATGTCGATGCCACAAATATCCAAGCCTATAATTCTCGAAATGCGTTCGCAATTGAATACGTTCTGCGGATGTACCTGATCAGTTACGTCGATAGAGGTGCCGCCTGTGCTTAGGTTGGCCGTCGATTTGAGGTAAACTACCTCGCCCTTCGGAGGCACGGTTTCCAAGGTATAGCCTTTTTTTTCAAGCAAGTCTAAAGTATCTCGGTCTACATTGATTTCGGTAAGCACGTTTTCATGCCCATAGCCACGGCGCGGATCGGCATTTTCCTCGTCGATAAGCGCCTGGATGGTCTGTTTGCCGTCGCCTTTTACGTGGGCAGGCACACGCAGGGCTGCGGCTACCATTTTATGATCGATAACCAATACCCTAAAATCGTGTCCGGTAATGAAGCGTTCTACAATGATTCTTCGCGAATGTTCCTTGGCATAATGGAAAGCCGCAATGGCGGCCTCTTCGGTTTTAACGTTAATGGTTGCCCCGCGGCCATGGTTGCCATCCAAAGGTTTAAATACCAAAGGAAAACCCACTTTCTTGATGGCTTCGTGCACATCGTCGAGCGTGGTTACCGTAACGCCCTTGGCCACCGGAATGGCGGCGTCTTCCAGCAGGCGCTTGGTTTCGTCCTTATTGCCCGCAATATCAACTGCAATGCTGCTGGTGCGCTCGGTCATGGTAGCACGAAAACGTACCTGGTTTTTGCCATAACCCAATTGTACCAAAGAACCCTTATTGAGCCTGATCCATGGAATATCGCGCGAGATGGCCTCGTCTACGATAGATCCCGTACTAGGTCCCAAGCGCTCCGATTCGCGCAGTTCGCGCATGCGGTGGATGTCGTGCTCTAAATCGTATTCCCTGTTATCGATCAGGGCTTCGGCAATGCGTACCGAAGCCTCGGCGGCATAAACGCCGGCCTTTTCTTCCAGGTAGCTGAACACCACGTTGTAAATGCCTTCCGTTTTGGTTTGACGGGTGCGGCCGAAGCCCGTATCCATACCGGCCAAGGTCTGTATCTCGAGTGCGATATGCTCAATCACGTGGCCCATCCAGGTACCCTCTTCAACACGGGCCAAGAATCCGCCTGGAGCACCTTTAGAGCACCTGTGGCTGTGCAGGGTGGGGATCAGCTTTTCAATGCGCTCCCTAAACCCATCGATGAGGTTGGTGGGCTTCTGCTCCATATCTTCGAGGTCCAGACGCATTTGGATCAATTTTTTTCTGTTCACCGACCAAATGTTTGGTCCCCGTAAAACCTGTATGCCTAATATCTTCATGTATAGTATAAAATTGTTTTTTTGAACGTTGTTGGGTTGGGGAGATTATCGGTTTAGGGTGTAGCCCGTAAACCTAAGCTTAAAGTATAAAAAAAATTTCAAATTAACCGTGGCGCCCCGCAATTAAACTTGTTCATCAAGCTTCCAAATTCTGCTTTGATTGTTAATTAAAAATATAATATTGATAAAAATACTGTTAAATATTAGGCTAATGCACATATATTTGGCACTTTAGCAACATTTACACAGGTACGATGGCTCCAAAAGGAAAATTAATCATCATAGGCGGCGCAATAGATACGGGAAGTTTTGCCGAAACGCAATTCGGATTGCCGCAGAACATGAACTTTTTTGAGCGTGGAATTCTAAAGCGGATTACTACAGAATCAATCAAGGGGGTTGATTCGCGTTTCGAAATCATGACCACGGCCTCGCTTATACCTGAAAAAGTTGGCGAAGAATATATCAAGGCATTTGCACAGCTCGACGTGCATAACATCGGGGTGCTGAACATCGGCAGCCGCGAGGAGGCCAACAACCCCGAAAATGCGGCGCGTATCAGGCAAGCCGACGTCATTATTTTTACGGGTGGCGATCAATTGCGTCTGTCTTCTATTTTCGGAGGCACCGAAATCCATCGTATTTTGCTAGACAAGTACCAAAACACCGACTTCGTCATTGCCGGAACTTCGGCAGGTGCCGCGGCCAGCTCTAAAAACATGATTTACCAAGGCAGCAGCAAAGATGCTTTGCTGAAAGGCGAAGTGAAGATTACTGGTGGCCTGGGTTTTATAGACGATGTGATTGTTGATACTCATTTTGTGCAACGAGGCCGTATTGGCCGCTTGTTGTACGCTACAGCCAGCAACCCAGGGATTTTGGGCATTGGCTTGGGCGAAGATACCGGATTGTATATCCACAACAATACCATGGAAGCCATTGGTTCGGGCATGGTCATTTTGGTGGATGGCCGTTATATGGCCGACACCAACCTAACCGATGTAGAAATGGGCCAGCCGGTTTCGATCAAGAACATGGTGGTGCACGTGATGTGCGACGGCGATATTTACGATTTGGTAAGCCACCAGTTGGTTATCCATCATCCAAAAGTTATACCTACGGCCTAACGATTAGCGTTAAGCGTATGGCGGAAGGCGGTCAGTATTGTGCGTTTTGAACCCAAGCCTAAAGCGAACCTAAAAACCTCTAACGCGAAACGCAATACGCAATACCCAATACTCATTACGCAATACTCATTACGAATACGCAGATGAAAGTAATCATACACGGCGGCTTTTTCAGCGAATCGGCCACCAACCAGGAAACCAAAAAAGCCAAGCAAGATGCCTTGGCCCAGATCGTAACCCAAGCTCATGAGTTTTTAAGCCACCATACGGCTTTAGAAACCGTAGTGTACGCAGTTAGCCTATTGGAAGACAACGAGCTTTTTAATGCAGGCATCGGTTCGCAAATTCAAAGCGATGGCAAGGTGAGGCTCAGCGCAGCCCTGATGGATGGACAAAGCCAAAAATTTAGCGGCGTAATCAATTTGGAAGATGTAAAAAATCCAATCGAAGTAGCCCAAAAATTATTGGACCATGATGATCGCGTGCTGAGTGGAGAAGGCGCACAGGCCTTTGCAAGGGCCCATAACTTCGACTATTTTAATCCCATTACCGCACAGCGTCAAGCTGAATACGAAGCCAAGCTGAACCAGCAGGGCCGAAAAGGAACGGTTGGATGCGTGGCTTTAGATGTCGACGGCAATTTGGCTGCGGCCACCTCAACCGGAGGCAAAGGCTTTGAAATTCCTTGCCGTGTGAGCGATTCGGCTACCGTGGCCGGTAATTTTGCGAACAGCTTTGCCGGAATTTCGTGCACTGGAGTAGGCGAAGATATTGTAAGTGGCGCTTTGGCTGCGAAAATCGTGACCCGTGTTACCGACGGATTTAGCCTGCAAGAGGCCTGCGACAAATCTTTTGCCGAATTGAAAGCGTTTGATGGGTTTGCTGGCGTTATCGGAATCTCGGCCACAGGAGAAATCTATCATTGCGACTCCCATCCTTATATGGTTTGGGCAGCTTTTGATGGTAGTTTACAGGTGTTTAACTAAAAAATATTTATCTTTATCGGATGAATAAGATTCACCTGGCTCTCGCATCCCTGTTTTTTGCTTCT
>JBCNPG010000206.1:0-5903 GCA_039593445.1 Pedobacter sp. | reverse complement strand
CACATACTGAAATCCCAACCCCTTGTCTGTGGCCCACAGACAAGCAAACCATCAAAATTTAAGCTCCGCTTTTCAACAATTTCAGGGACAAATGCAAAACAGGGTAAGGTTTGCCCAAGCCGTCGGTTTCGTTTCTTTCTATGGTTTCGAAGCCAAAATGTTCATAAAATCCATTCCCTTGTCTGTGGCCCACAGACAAGCAAACCATCAAAATTTAAGCTCCGCTTTTCAACGATTTCAGGGCCAGGTGCAAAATCGGGTAAGGTTTGCCCAAGCCGTCGGTTTCGCTTCTTTTTATGGTTTTGAAGCCAAAATGTTCATAAAATCTAAAAGCCTGCTGGTTGTCTTCGTTCACATCTACATGCGTTACCCCAAAATGGCCTATCGCCTCGCGCAACAACAGCTTGCCTAAGCCTTTGCCATGCGCATCAGGATGCACAAAAAGCATTTCGAGGTGATGCTCGGTAATACCCATAAAGCCCTGCAGGCGGCCTTCGGCATCTTTGGCCACATACAGATCAACCGCATCAAAATACTGGTCAAAAATGAGTTGCTTGAACAGCTGCAGGTCGTCTTCCCTTAAAAAGTGATGGGTGGCACGAACGGATGCTTCCCAAATGGCAATCAGTTCGGGATAATCGTGTTTAACAGCCGGTTCAATTGTATGTCCTGTATCCATTAATCTTCGCTATTAGCGTGGTCTTTAGGAACATATATCCTTGTTACAGGCGTAAAGGTTTCGTTCTTTCCAATAACCACGGTTTTAGCTAGCATATCTCCCAAACGTTGCCCCAATTCGTTATTTTCCGACACAAAAAAGGCTATTAAGCCAAAACAAGGTGTTATTTCAAAAACATCGGCTATCCTTCTCACCAGCACTTGTCCAAAGCCCAGCTTCTTTCCATTAAGCGATACTACTTTTAGCTTTGTAATTTCATGGCCCAAAGTGGCCGAGCAATAGAATTCTGCAATTACAAAATATAGCAGCCAAGCCAGTATGGGCAAAAGCGCTCCGAGACCAGAAATTGTCCTGTTTCCATACTCATCTTCTACTCCAAAGGCGAGGAGGTACCAAGTGCTGAAGCCAAAAACCAAGGTGTAATCTATTATTGTAGCCAATGCCTTTCTGCCAGGGCTATATTTTATTTTCGGTTTCATAGCTAATTGGGGTCAAATATATTATCCGCCGAACACCAAAGCAAATTATTCATCGTTCTGGCCGGATTGTTTTTATCAGGCCTGCAAAATTTCCTTACCTTTACAGCCTTATATGCAAGGATTAGTTATCAAATCGACCGGAAGCTGGTATCAGGTTTATGCCGAAGACGGTCAAACCTACGACTGCCGTATCAAAGGCAAGTTCAGGATCAAGGGCATACAAACCACCAATCCGATTGCCGTGGGCGACAAGGTCGATTTTGAGCTCGAACCCAATGCCGAAACAGGCGTTATAGACCGCCTGCACGACCGCAAGAACTACATCATCCGCAAATCCATTAACCTTTCCAAGCAGGCGCAGATCATCGCGGCCAATTTAGACCAGGCTTTTCTCATCGTAACCCTGGCCTCGCCACGCACCTCGCTGGGCTTTATCGACCGCTTTTTGGTAACCGCCGAAGCCTACGACATTCCCACCTCGCTGGTATTTAACAAGCTCGACCTGTTTAGCCCAAGGGGCCTGGAAATACTGGCCGAGTATAAGGCCATTTACGAAAACATCGGCTACCCGTGCTACGAGGTATCGGCGCTAAAGGGCACCAATGTAGACCAGATCAAAGATTTGCTCAAAGACAAAACCACCCTCTTTTCGGGCCATTCGGGCGTGGGCAAGTCGAGCCTCATCAATGCCATTCTGCCTGGCTTCGACATCAAAACGGGCGAAGTTTCCGAATGGAGCGACAAGGGCCAGCACACCACTACCTTTGCCGAAATGCATGCCCTGCCCTTTGGCGGCTATCTGATCGATACGCCGGGCATACGCGAACTGGGCATTGTTGATATTGAAAAGGAAGAGCTGAGCCACTTCTTTGTAGAAATGCGCGACCGCCTGAACCAGTGCCGCTTTAACAACTGCCGCCATATTAACGAACCGGGCTGCGCCGTAATCAAGGCCGTAGAGGAAGGCGAAATAGAACCTAGCCGCTACGAAAGCTACCTGAGCATTTACCACGGCAACGATACACGGGCCTGAGTTTAGCCGGAAGCCCAGAGTCTAAAGCCAAGGCGTAGGGCCTGCCTTTTTTGTGCGCCATGGGCTGGCACATTAGCAAAAAACAGCCTATACTTGCATTACACAAGCAAGTACACATGAGAGCAGTAATACAGCGCGTAACGCAGGCCAGCTGCACCGTAGAGGGCCAAATTACCGGCACAATCGAAAATGGTTTTTTGGTTTTGCTGGGCATTGAAGATGCCGATACACGGGAAGACCTGGAGTGGCTGGCACAGAAGATAGCCAACATGCGCGTTTTTGGCGACGAAAACGGCCTGATGAACAAAGCCCTGGCCGATATTGATGGCAACATTTTGCTTGTTAGCCAGTTTACCTTGTTTGCCAGCACCAAAAAAGGCAACCGTCCCGGCTTTACCCGCGCCGCACGGCCCGACAGGGCCATACCCCTGTACGAGGAAATGATCAAACAGCTAAGCCAGCTGATAGGCAGGCCCGTACAATGCGGCATTTTTGGGGCCGACATGAAGATCAGCCTGCTCAACGATGGGCCGGTAACCATCCTTATCGACACCAAAAACAGGGAATAGCCTACAAAGTGTGGCGGCACTGTAACACCGCTCGGCTTTAACCGTCAAAAAAAAACAACCCTAAACCCCGAAAGCCCATGGCAAACCCGGCTACAAAAAACAAGGAGCGCTTCATGCTGCTGGCCTTCCTGCTGCTTAAACTCGTGCTGTCTTACGTATTGGTAAACAGCGTTTACGAACTGCACCGCGACGAGTACCTGCACCTTGACCAGGGCCGGCACCTGGCCGCCGGGTTTACCTCGGTGCCTCCCCTAACCTCGCTCTTCTCCTGGTTGATAAGGGCCCTGGGCAACAGTGTTTTCATGGTGCGCCTGTTTCCGGCGCTTTTCGGCATGCTTACCATGGCCTACTGCTGGAAAACCATCGACATTTTAAAAGGCAACCTGCTGGCCAAGTGCTTGGTAGCGACAGCGCTTATCTTTTCGTCGCTGCTCAGGCTCAACACGCTTTACCAGCCCAACTCTTTTGATGTACTGGCCTGGACGGCCGCCTTTTACTACCTGTTGCGCTACTTTGCCCACAGCAGGCTCAAATACCTCTACTTTTTTGCCATCGCTATAGCCTTGGGCTTTCTGAACAAGTACAACATCCTGTTTTTGGTAATGGGCCTGTTGCCAGCCATGATCATAACGCCGGGCAGAAAAATCTTTACCGATAGGCATTTTTATTTCGCCCTGCTGTTGGGCCTCCTCATCGTACTGCCAAACCTCATTTGGCAAATCAGCCATCAGTTTCCTGTACTGAAGCATATGCAGGAGCTGCAGCGCACCCAACTGGTACACGTAAGCCGTTTCAATTTCCTTGTTAGCCAGCCCCTGTTTTTTATCAACGCTATTATTGTGCTTTTGGCTGGCCTAGGCAGTCTTTTGTTTTATAAGCCATTTAGGCCGTACCGTTGGGTGCTGCTTACCTACATTTTTACAATGGTCGTTTTTACCTATTTCAGGGCCAAAGATTACTATGCGCTGGGCCTATACCCCATCTTGCTGGCCTTTGGCGCAGCCTACCTGGGCCACAAGCTCGTTAAGCGATACCTGCTTACCGGAGCCCTGTTTGTTTTTATGGTTGGTTCGTTTGTTTACCTGTTGCCGCTCATGATGCCTTTTTATGCGCCGCAGCAGATTATAGCGCACCACAAGCGTTTTGAAAGGGTGGGCGCCCTACGCTGGGAAGACGGCAAGAACCACCAGTTGCCACAAGACTATGCCGACATGCAAGGCTGGAAAGAGCTGGCCCAACTAACCGATAGTGCCTATGCCCTGGTAAAAGACAAGGATGGCCTTTTGGTGCGCGCCGATAACTACGGACAGGCAGGCGCCATCAATTATTACTCTAAATACAAGAACATCAAGGCGGTGGCCTACAATGCCGATTATTTATACTGGTTTAACCTGGATAAGCCCATCAAAACCATGATCATGGTAACCGGCTACCACGACGAAGATCCGCTCAGAACCAGAGAAAAACCTTATTTTGCAAAAATCACCAAGATTGGCGAGATTAAAAATCCTTATGCCCGCGAGCGGGGTGCAGGTGTATTTTTGCTCGAAGGTGCCACGGCCGAGGTTACGCCCATCATTAAAAGAGAAATAGAAGAAGAAAAGCAATGACGATAAACGAAGCACAGGAAACGGTAGACCAATGGATCAAGACCACGGGCATCCGCTATTTTAACGAACTGACCAATACGGCCATCCTGATGGAGGAAGTGGGCGAAGTGGCCCGCATTATGGCCCGCAAATACGGCGAGCAGTCGTTCAAGAAAAGCGACGAGGAAGTAAACCTGGCCGACGAAATGGCCGATGTGCTGTTTGTGCTCATCTGCCTGGCCAACCAAACCGGCATAGACCTGAACCAGGCGCTGGTTAAAAACCTTGAAAAGAAAAGCATCCGCGATGCCGACAGGCACAAGAACAACGAAAAATTGAGGTAGTTGGCTGGTTGTTGGTTAGTTGGTTAGTTGGTTAGTTGTTTGGATAGGTCGGTTACTTAATTGTAAAGCCGGCATCCAATAATTATGGTATCAATTCCTAACGACAAATCAACGAATAAGCCAGTCCTCCCGCTAGCAACTGAAAACCGAAAACTGGCAACTGGCAACCAAAAACTGGCAACTGGCAACTAAAAACTGGCAACTGGCAACTAAATAAAAAAGCCCGATGCTAAGCAACGGGCTTTTTTATTTATAGGACGGCTCGTATCTTCTCGGCCGCCTCGGCAAGCTCTTCTTGCGAGGGTTTTAATTTCTCTTTGGCAAAGTTCATGTCGCTCACGTTGTTCATCGGGATGAGGTGGATGTGCGCATGGGGAACTTCCAGTCCGATAACGGCCACGCCTACCTTTTTGCAGGGGAAGGCCTTTTTAACGCCTACCGCTACCCGCTTGGCAAACAGCATCAGCTGGGCATAGGTGTTATCTTCGATATCGAAAATGTAATCTACCTCCTTTTTCGGGATTACCAGCACATGGCCCATTACCAGGGGGCTCACATCTAAAAAGGCCAGAAAGTCTTCGTTCTCGGCCACTTTATGTGCCGGAATGTCGCCATTTACGATTTTAGAAAAGATGCTCATGTTTGTTGATTTGTTTTTGGTTGATTCGTTGATTTGTTGAAACTTCCCGATCAGCCGTTAACGAGAAATCTCTAGGATTTCGAATTCTATCTTGCCTGCAGGCACTTGGATTTCGGTGGTATCGCCAACAGATTTGCCCAAAAGTCCTTGCGCAATGGGCGATTTTACCGAAATCTTTCCGGTTTTAAGGTCGGCCTCGCTTTCGGCAACCAACTGGTAGGTCATGGTGGCACCGTTCTTTACGTTTTTGATTTTAACAATAGATAAGGCCAATACTTTAGAGGTATCCAGCTTCGACTCGTCCAGCAGGCGCGAATTGGCCAATGTAGCCTCCAGTTTGGCTATCTTGGCCTCGTGCAGGCCTTGCGCCTCCTTGGCGGCATCGTATTCAGCGTTCTCAGACAAATCGCGCTTATCGCGGGGCGCGGCAAGGGCCTTTGCAAAGGCCGATCTGCCCTCGGTTTTTAATTGGTGAAGTTCTTCTTTTAGTTTTTCTAATCCTTCTTTGGTATAATAAGTAATCTCTGCCATAACACTATTTCTTTTGCTTTAGTCTCTATAAAAAACAAA
>JBCNPG010000205.1:0-5927 GCA_039593445.1 Pedobacter sp. | reverse complement strand
CTTCGGCATTCATAAGCAATACATCGGCGAAACGCAATACCCTTACGTTTTGTTGGCTGCCTTCGTTATAGCCAGTTACGATTAAGCTAAACGGAACGTACGATTTTTGATTGTACATCGGATTATCGCCGGTTGCAGGAATCGCATCGCCTTGTGGCGTAGTTTCGCCCCTAAAAATGATGGTTGCATCTCTTCTCACGTCGCCAGCCTCGTAAGCGGCGGCCAAAGTAGCTGTAGGTACGTTAAAGCCCCAGCCTGCAACGGTACCCCTTACGCCTTGTACTTGGCTATATTGAGAGTTGGAAGCGTCTTTATTGTTCAAAATAAGGTCGCATTGGATCTCAAACACCGATTCTACGCTGTTTTCGTTGGCCAAACGGAAGCCTGCTTCATAACTAGGAAAAAGATCATAGCCCATTGTCATCACGGTGTTGGTGAAAGAAAGCACCTGATCCCATTTGCCTAGATACATGGCAACTTTTGCGTGCAATGCCAACGCTGCGCCTTTGGTCGCTCTTCCGCGGTCTGCTGCTGGATAAGTTTGTGGCAATACGGCTGCCGCATCATCCAGGTCTTTTTCAATAGCGGCCCAAACCTGAGCTTTTGGCGTTCTTGGAATGTTAAATTCAGAAGGGTCTTTAGGTACGTTCAAACGCAATGGTACATCGCCAAAGGCACGAACCAGTCTGAAATAAGAATAAGCCCTGATGAATTTGGCTTCTGCCAAGTATCTTGCCTTTAAATTGGCGTCCATGTTGATGCCTGGTACGTTATCCAACACCTGGTTGCAAAGGTTGATGTTTTGGTACTGACCTTCCCAGAAGCCTTGCAATTGTCCTTCGGTAGAGGTTACCGTGTAGTTGTCAAATGCATTCAAGTAGCTCGCATCGTTAGGAGAACTGCCTTTTTCGGCATCATCGCCACCAATGCTCTCTACGGCCAATGCCGGGAAAGCCGTATTGGCCCAGTTTCTGATGTTGCCATAGATGGAGTTTACAGCTTTGGTTGCGTCATCCTGTGTTTTCCAGAAAGTAACGGCAGGCTGCTTGGCCTGAGGCGGTACATCCAAGAAACTTTTTTGACAAGCAGTTATCAAAAGGCTTGAGCCCAAGGCAAGCAAACCGATTTTTTGTATGTATGATTTTTTATAATTTGTTTTCATTGCTGTTGATATTAGAAAGTAACTTGAAGACCTAACCTGTAAGCTGCCGATAAAGGATATACACTTGCATCGATGCCTCTAGAAGTAGGAGAGCCTACGTAGCCAATTTCTGGTGTAAAGCCTTTATAGCCAAAGATGTTGATCGCGTTTTGGGCATCAAGGAAGAACCTTACTTTTTTGGTCATCCATTTGCTGGTTAAGGTAGATGGCAAGGTATAACCCAATTGAACGGTTCTTAAGCGGATGTAAGAGCCATCTTCAACATAAAACGAGTTTGGCGCCGAATTAGCCGTAGAGCCTACGTTGGCCGAAGGATAGGTAGTTGAAGTACCCGGACCATGCCACCTGTTGTCGTAAAAGTCTTTGCTGAAGTTCTCGTTACCAAAACGATAAGCGATGTTGGCATTGTAAACGTCTACGCCAGCCACACCTTGGATGTCAAGTGCCAAATCGAAGTTTTTATACTCGAAAGAGGTGTTTAAACCAAAGCTGTATTTAGGGTTTGGATTGCCCAATACAACGCGGTCTTTACCATCGATGATGCCATTTCCATCTTGGTCAACATATCTAAAATCGCCTGGCTTGGCATTTTTCTGAGCCGATGCGGCAACTTCTGCAGCGGTTTGGAAAATACCATCAACCTTGTAGCCGAAAAACTCGCCGATAGCACCACCTTGTACGGTTCTGGTCGCTAAAGCACCGTTGGCAATACCTTGTCCGCCACTATAGATAGGGTTCGAACCCGTGATTACAGAAAGTACTTTGTTGTTATTGATACCAATATTACCGCTTACCGAGTATTTGAAGCCGCTAGCTGTCTTGTCGCTCCAAGTGGCCAAGAACTCGAAACCGCGGTTACGGAAATCGGCTTGGTTACCCAGCATCTCGCTGCCAACTGTACCCACAGAGCTTAAGATTGGGATGTTGAAGATAGCTTGTTCTGTTTTTTTGTTGTAATAACCGGCTTCAACGCTCAAACGATTGTTCAAGAAAGAGGCCTCGAAACCAATATCGGTTCCGGCAGTACGCTCCCAGTTCAAGAACGAAGGAACCAAAGAGTTAACGTTGGCACCTGTGTAAACTACGCCGTTAAATACCACTACATAGCCACCGCGTTGGTCAACGGTCAAGGTTGTTGGGTTAACCGGTACACCGGCATTACCTACTTTACCCCAAGATGCTTTAATCTTTAAGTTGTTAAATACATTTTGGTTTTTCATAAAGTCTTCGTTGGTTACAACCCAGCCTGCACCTACAGAAGGGAAGTAGCCCCAAAGATCGCCGCCATTAAAGAACTGCGAAGCCGCATCGGCACGTAAGGTGGCATTTAACAGGTAACGGTCTTTAAATGCATAGTTAACTCTGCCAAAATATGAAACATAGGTGGTTAGGTTACCCCCATCAATTACCGAACGATCAGCAGCGCTACCTAACGACAGGTACAAATCGCCATCGCTAGAATAAGGAACATTAAGCGCAGTAGAATTGATGAAATAGTTTTTCCTTCTTTGCGCGGTTTGACCGGCAAGTACGGTCAAGTTGTGGTCGCCGAAAGTATTTTTATAGGTCAACGTATTTTCAATAATCCAGTTTCTGTCTTCGCTGCGGTTAACGGCAAGCTTACTTACGTTGTTTTGCTGGCCTTGAGTAGCTTTATACACAGGTGTGTAGCCTCTCATCTCGTTTTGGCCAAAATCGCCACCAAGGCTGGTTTTGAACGTAAAGTTTTTAGCAAAGGTCAACTCGGCAAATACATTTCCGTTGATGCGGTAGTTTTTAGATTTCTGGTTAAAGAAATCCAAGGTAACCTGAGGGTTGAAGTTGTTGCCACCACCCAAACTGAAATCATTGGCATCGCCATAAGTTCCGTCTGCATAATATACCGGAACAACAGGGCCGGCAGCGTAAAGCTGACGGAAAATACCTCCGTTGATATCATTGGTATTGATCGACGTTCCAGATACGTTATAGCCTAGTTTTAAGAATTTCGCAACTTGGAAATCGTTAGCCAAACGTGCAGTATAACGTTTGTAGCCCTGGGTTTTAACAATGCCGTCTTCATTGGTATAGCCTAAAGAGAAGTTATAGCTTGATTTTTCTGAACCACCATTTACCGAAATTTGGTGATTGGTTTGAAAAGCATTCCTAAATGCCTGGTTGTACCAATTGGTTCCGGTGCCGAAGCTGGCCGGATTGGCAAAAAGAGGCGTAGCACCATTGGATGCAGACAGTTCGTTGATGATGGTAGCATATTCTGTAGCGTTGGCCATTTCAACCTGATTGGTTACTGCCCTATAGCCCACAGAACCATTGTAGGAAATGGTCGGACTGCCATTTTTGCCTTTATTGGTCGTTACTAAAACCACGCCGTTGGCCGCACGGATACCGTAGATAGATTGCGAAGATGCATCTTTTAGGATGCTCATGCTTTCAATATCGGCCGGGTTAAGGAAACTGATATCGTCAAACCAAACGCCATCAACTACATAAAGCACGCCCAAGTTGCCATAAATGGTTCCCGTACCACGGATAGAAATTTGTGGCGAAGCGCCTGGTGTACCAGAGTTGGTGATGTTTACACCTGCAACTTTACCCTGAAGCGAACTTACCGCATTTGGAGAAGCCTGCTTTGAGATGTCGGTGCCTTTTACCGTACCAACCGATCCAGTTACATCTATTTTTCTTTGTGTGCCGTAACCTACCACCACTACCTGTTGCAAATCGTTGGTAGCTGTAGTTAAGGTAACGTTAATTCTTGTTCTTTCATTAATAGCTACTTCCTGGGTATTAAAACCTATATAGGAAAACACCAAAGTAGCATTGCTTGGCGCACTAATAAAATAGGCTCCGTTAGCATCTGTTTGAACCCCGTTTGTTGTGCCTTTTACTACAACGCTCGCCGCCGGTATAGGTAACCCTTGGTCGTCTCTAACTTCGCCCTTAACTGTAACGTTTTGGGCATAAGCTGTGTCTAATAAAAAAAGCAAACAGAGAAAAGTTAAAACAGGAAATTTTGTAAAGATTTTTTTCATACTGTTATACATTGTTTGTGTTAATTGATTAATCTAATTTTCTGTTTTTGTTTGGCAGGTGCAAGCGGACTCACTTGCACATTAATACATCAAACAGGCTTCAGGTACTTTCTCAAGTCGCACTACAAAATTGATTTTTGGTTCAAAAACAGTGTTTTTTGAAAGATAACAGGAAAATTACAGGTACTACAAATGAAAAAACGGGTGCGTGGATTTGCGCGCTCGAAATTGTTTGATGAGAGGTAATGATGTAGTGCTAGAGTTCCATTAAAAACTCAACGAGGTTCTTGTCGTGGGGAACATCAAGTTTTTTACGCAAACGATAGCGGCGGATTTCTACCCCCCTGAGCGAGATATTCAGAAGCGATGCCATCTCTTTGCTGCTCATGTTCATGTGCAGGTAAGCACACAGTTTGAGGTCGTTCGGAACGAGGTCGGGATGGTTGGCTTTTAGCTTTTTGAAGAAGCTCTCATGGGCCTCGTTGAAGCTGCTTTCGAAAAGGTTCCAATCACGCTCATCGTTCATGCCATCGTCTATTACTTTTTGGATTTTGCGCAACTGGTCTTCCGACAGTTTTTTGCCATTTTCATCCTTGAGCTTGGTAATCTCCTGGCTCAGCTTTTGGAGCAACTCATTTTTGTATACCAGGCTCATAGCCGAGTTGGCCAACTCCCTGTTTTTGCTGGCCAGTTCAGCCTGCAGTTTTTCAGTGCGCAGCTTGATGATCTGTTTCTCGGTGGCTTCCGCTTCTTTCTTGAGAAACTCTTCTTTTTCGGCCTGCAGTTTTTGGGTAATCAGTTGCTGGTCCTTGTTAAGCTTGGCCTCATAAATGCGCTTGCCGGCAATCAATGCTACTACGCCTGCCAAGGCATAAAAAGCGATGGCCCAGTTGCTGCCGTACCACGGTGGCAATACGATAAACTCATATTCGGTTACATCGCTGATCAGTTCGTCGTTTATTTTGGCCCTTACCTTAAACTTATAGGTACCTCTGCCCAAATTGGTGAAGTCTTTTTGCGTGGCTGTGTTCCAATCAGACCATTGTTTGGAGTAGCCATCCAAATAGTACTGGAACTTGATCTTTGATTGGCGGTAATAGGGCAGAGAGAAAGAAATGCGGATGTTATGTCTGCTGAAAGGAATTTCAATGGCTTCTGCATCGTCGCCGTTTTCTGCCAAAGTAGCGTATTTGTCGGTAATATCTTCCAGTTTCCTGATCAGTACCAATGGCAGTTTGGTCTTTTCCTGCTTTTCGGCATCAGTGGTGTTGTAGATCACGAAGCCATCGTCGACGCTAATGAGGTAAATCGCATCGCCTATCTGGCTGATGTTTTCGTAGTACTGCACCATCCGCCCATCGAGCACGCTAAACTGCGTCGAATCGACGGTAACCTTGCCTGGCTCGGCCAAATTTACCAGGCTCATGCGGCCGTGGCTGATGAACCAATACTTTTTGAGACCGGCATCGATGATCTTGTTGGAAGATGCAAAGCTGCCCAATTTTTTGTTCAGGCTTTCGTATTTGCTGAAACGGTTGGCAATTTCGTCGTAAATGAAAAAACCATCGTCTGTAGAAAAAAGGATCCGGTTCTCAATGTTAAAGATGTTGATGTTATAGCTGCTGGGCAAGCCGCTTTTCTCGTCATAGTATTTGACATTAGTGGCCGTTTTCAGATCGGGGCTCAGCGTGAGCTTGTAAAGGCCCTTGTAGGCATGGCTAACCCAAATGTCG